>CAMOFW010000016.1 GCA_946613765.1 uncultured Mycoplasmatota bacterium | reverse complement strand
TAATGTGAAATAACCTGGTTTATTATTTGTAGGATCATCAACGCGAGCATATTCTTTGTCAGTATGATTTGCATCGTATGTTGTACCTGCACCACCAACTAAATTAGTATCATTATTGAACATTTTGTCCGATAAACTAACATTTGAAAGATTCCAGTCATTTGAAACATATACCGTCTCTAATTCATTGGCACCATCAAACATTCTATACGTACTAATTAACTTTGTGGTATTAAAATTACTTAAATCTATAGATGCAAGATTATCTTCCACAAACATACCAGCTGCCAACAAAATATTTTCAGTATTGAAATTTGATATATCCAAATTTTCCAATGATGTATTATTTGCAAACATAAAAGATATATCAACTGCATTACTAGTATCTAGGTAAGATAAATCATATTGTTTTGCATGGATATTATCTGCGAATAAAGCAGACATTCTTTTAACATTTGATGTATTAAGACCAGTTATCGGTAGACTTGTTACTGGTTTCATATCAGTAGAATATACAGCTGAGAACATTCCTGATATATTTTCAACATTAGATAAATCTAAAGTACTAAAGTCATAATTATATAAAATAGTTGCATAAAATAAACCTATAGCATTTTTAGCACTTGATAAGTCTAAATGTGAATAGTCATCAAAATCTACTTTTGTTCCAGCATATAAAAAACTGACGTCATCTACATTTGATGTATCCAGATATATTTTTGTGTTTAAATTGCTAGCAGCGAAAAAGGTTCCAATCATTTTTTTGGTTTTACTAAAATTAATTCTATCTAATTCTGCAGTTTCAAGATTTTGCATGAAACTAAGTGCAAATGACATATCTTCGTTTGCATATATTTCGGGTGCATTCGAATATAAATAAATATTATTATCTTCAAACCATGCCACTGTTTCTTCTTCTGAGTCCTCTGTTGAAACTATTGACGTTTGAATTTCACTAGATGGAGGAGTATTTGATACGAAAATATTCTTAATCTTTGAAGAAGACAATTGGTAAGTATTTGCATTTGGGTAAGTTAATATCAAAAGAATTAAGAAATCATCATCTCCAATTAAAGAATCAACAATGGATAACAATTCATAATATCCCAATTCATCAATATTACTAATGTGACTACTAGAATTATCATTATTTTTAAGAAATTCTCTTACTTCGTGCATTATTTCTTCAATATTATCTTCGCTACCGTCACTAAAATATAGTTGAGGTAATGGAGCAAATTTAGCCAATTCTTCAGTATTTATGCCGTCAAATTCTTCTTCTACAGTATCTCCTGCTATTTTTTTTATTGCAGTATTGAATTCTGGTCCAGAAATAAGTGTTGAAGATTTAACTGTTCCTAGCGTTGTTGTTATAACAATTTTAGATAAAAATGATTTGCTAGATGTTTCTTCTAAAGTTGAGTTTTCGTCTATATATATTCTAAGATTATATGTTTTAGATGAATTAGCTCTAATTGCACCATGCCTAATAGTTTTTGATGATAAAACATCATTATTAACTATTGTAGAAGAATCATTATCTTCTATATTCCCTAGTATTTGTGGTTGAGAATTATCTAATCTAACTTTTACTCCGTTTAAATCAATTGTAGATGTATTTAAAGTTTCTAAATTAACATCGTATACAACATCATGATTACATACATTATTAATTGTAAATATATATGGTTCTAGTTCCATTGCATCTACGTCTGAAAGTGGTATTGTATTTGAAAGATTAATTGCATTACCATCACTGTAAGTTATTTCAAAGCAATCTGTTCTAACTACATTTGAACCACTCTGTGATACACTAAAGATATAATAAGCATAAGATATACCTATTAATATACTAGTAACTAAAAAGATACCTATTACACATAATAATATTTTATTGGATTTTTTCATATAACTTTACCTCTATCTTAAATAATTATAATATAAATAAAATAATAAGTAAATGCTAGAGAAAGTAAAAAAGACTAACATATGTTAGTCTTTAGTTACAATATATAAACTGGAGTTATCTATTAGCGTACAGGTAAATACATAAGTTGTTTTTTTCTATTCGTCGTTGTTAAAAAAATAATTGTTAGAAAAACTCACTAATAAAACAAACAATATAAAGAAATAGTTAGTAGTAAGACTTTATTTTTTTTGCTCTTTATATTGCTCCTCCTTTAACATTATAAATTAAATTGTGTAAAATTTAAAGTGTTTTTTTAATTTTTTTAAAAAAATTAATAAATTGTGTAAAATTTGTCATTTTTTCTACTTTTGTTTACTAAGTATTAACACTTTTTTACTTTACACTTAATAAAAATACTTAGATTATTTATCTAAGTATTTTTTTAACACTCTATTTAGTTCATCTTTTTCGATAGGTTTTGATAAGTAATCATTAAAACCTAAAGTTATGTATTCATCTTTAACACCATATACAGCATTAGCAGTTAAAACTACTACTGGTGTATTGAAGTTAGAATACGTTTTTAGTTGTTCTAGAGTCTCTTTACCACTCATCTTAGGCATCATGTCATCTAATAGAATTAAATCATATTTATTAACTTTAACTAAGTCTAAGCATTTAAATCCTGAGTTAGCAGTTTCAATATTAACATTGTATTTAGCTAGTAGTCTTTGTGCAACTTTTAGATTCATTTGATTATCATCAACTATTAATACTGTTTTATGAGATAGATCACCAGTTATTTCATTTGCTTTATTTTGTCTTTCTTTATTATCTATTATTTCTTGTTCTTCAACTATTTTTTGATCTAGTATTACTCTAAATTGAGAACCTTTACCATAAATAGATTGTACTAATATTTGACCATCCATTAGTTCTAATAACTTTTTAGTAACAGATAAACCTAAACCGGTACCCTCTACTATATTTTTATTATTAATAATTCTTTCATCATCAAAGATTCTATTTATGTTACTCTTTTTAATACCCCTACCTGAATCAGATACAGTTATTACCATTCTACAAATATCACCTTTGTTTATACATTGAACATCATATTCAATATACCCTTCTTTAGTATATTTAATAGCATTACTTAATAGATTTAACATTATTTGTTTAATTCTAAAAGAATCACCATATAAATATTTAGGCATATCATTAGTTAAATTAGTTTTAAAGTTAATCTTTTTATTACCTTTTAGTCTTTCTTTAGTAAACATTACTAATTCATCATATACTTTAGAGAATTGATAGTTTACTTCTTCGATTTCTAAAGTATTATTTTCTAATTTAGATATATCAATAATACCATTAACTGTTTCTAAAATAGATAATGAAGCATCATAAATATCTTTAATTTCTTCTTTATCATTTTTAGGAAAATCTTTATCTTTTAGGGAATCAGAAAATGCTACTATTGTATTAAGTGGTGTTCTTATTTCATGAGACATAATAGATAAGAAATCACTCTTTGTTTTATTAGCTTTGTCTGTTTCTTCTTGAGCAAGACGCACTTGTTCTAATAGTTTTACATCAGGGTTTTCAATAGTAAAGAACATTATTTGTACTATTAAATTTAATGCATAAGTTATTACTCTTACACCTGGACTAAAGAATTGCATTAATGCTGCCATAATACCTATTACTATTAATATAAGTACAGGTATTATCTTTTTACTTTTAATCATTGTTATATTTCTTACTAATACTAATAACATATATATACATTCTAAAGCACATATTATATAAGTATAATATACTGCTATTCCATTAACATATACTTCACCATTTGAATTATGATATTCCATTGGTAATATCAATATTATTATTAAATTAATAAATAAATATATTGAAAAGAACATTTCTACATCACCAAAGAAATACTTTTCATTTATTTTAGATGCTATAACTCTAAAATAACATACAATAGTAAATACAAATACCATTATATATAATAAATATAATCTAGGTATTAAAAATGTAAATAAGTTAAAAGATTGATAATCTTTTATTAAAAAATATAAAGGTATACTTATAATAGAACCTAATATACTTATTATTATTAAATATGAATATACTTTAGTTTCACTTGTATTTACTTTTTTTCTAACAAAATATGTAAAAGCCATAATTAGTGATACTACTAATGATGAAATAATAAAAGAAACACTACTATCCATATGCCACACCCTTTACTATTTTAAGTATAGCATAATTTAGTGTTTCTTAAAAGTTATTTTATTCGTATTTTTTTGATTGTTCTTTTATAAATAAATCATTATCAAAATAATCTATTCCAATAGCATTTTTAACTTCTTTTAGAGTATTATTAGCATATTTATTAGCTTCTTCTGTACCTTGTTGTAATGTTCTTAAAACTTCTTCTATTCTTTGTTCATAATAATGTCTTTTTTCTCTAATTGGAGTTAATAATTCTTCTAAAATATTATATAAGAACATCTTAATTTTACTATCTCCTAATCCACCTTTTCTATAGTGATCTTTTAATTCATCTAAGTTTTTATATTCTGGTAAGTATTTAGTAAAGTGTTCATCTCTAGCAAATGCATCTAGATATGTAAATACTATATTACCTTCTACTTTACCTGGATCAGTTATTTTAATATGATTAGGATCTGTATACATTGATTGTACTTTTTTCTTTAAAGTTTCACTATCATCAGATAGGTAAATACAATTACCTAAAGATTTAGACATTTTAGCTTGTCCATCTGTTCCTGGTAATCTATTACATACTTCATTTTCTGGTAATACTGCATTAGGTATAATTAAACATTCACTGTTGTATGTTGAATTAAAGCTTCTTACTATTTCTCTTGTTTGTTCAATCATTGGTAATTGATCATCACCTACTGGAATAATATTAGCCTTAAATGCTGTAATATCAGCAGCTTGAGATATTGGATAATTAGCAAAACCTACAGGTATACCTCTATCTTCATTATCAAATCCTCTTAATTTAATTTCGGATTTAATAGTTGGATTTCTAAGTACTCTAGATAGTGTTACTAAATTCATATAATAACATGTTAATTCTGGTAAAGCATTAATTCCAGATTGAACTAAAAAAGTAACTTTATTTGGATCTAATCCTACAGATAAATAATCTAGCATAACTTCAATTATATTATCTCTTACTTTTTGTGGATTACCTGAATTATCAGTTAGTGCTTGAGTGTCTGCTATCATAATAAAGAATTTATCATAGTCCCCCTTGTTTTGAAGTTCTACTCTTCTTTTTAGTGAACCAACATAATGACCTAAGTGTAATCTTCCAGTTGGTCTATCACCTGTTAAAATAATATTACTCATAAATATTCCTTCTTTCTTTTATATTATAATTTTAAATCAATAAAATAAAAAGACTTTTCTCCAAGTATAGGAAAAAAGTCTAGCCACCTAATGTTAGATAAATTTCATATGCCATCACATATGTCTTCTTGATAACGGGTAAGATATCCCGTCTTTTCCTACTATAAATTTCAGAAAAGCACTCATTGGTCCATTCATTATCTTTTTCCTTACAGTATTTCCATCATCAACTGCTCTCTTTAAAGTTTTTAAAAATAATTACTACTCCAAATCACTGATTTAAAATATGTCTAAATTTTAACACCTTTTTATTCTTTTGTCAAAAATAGAATATCAATTGATACTCTATTTATTTTTCTTTGAAGGAACCAATACTCTTCTACCTATTGTTCTACCATTTTCGTCTTCAGTTATGGCATATCCTTCATTTTCAGGTATATCATATTTAAATTGTCCGTTTGGTAACATTATTTTTCTTGGTTTAACTTCAAGTATAACATTACCATTTCCGTCAATATAAATTCTATCATTAAATAATTCATTTGCTTCGATTCTTTTAGCACCTTTTACTTCTGGTTGCATAGAACATGCACTTAAAGTTGTTGTTGACATAGCTGCAATAATTAATGCTTTTTTTATTTTTAATAAATCTAACTTATTCATTTTAAACTCCTTAAATTATCTTCTTTTTGAAGTATTATTTTCTACCATATTTTTTTCTGATAAGCTGATTATTTTATGTGCTGCTAATACTGAATGAGATAAATAACCAATGTCATTTCTTGCAAACCTTGCTCTCATTGCATCTCTAAACATCGCATCACTTTTCCATCTTGTAATAAATTCATTATAGTTGTCATATGACTTATAACTTAAGTTGTCTCCAGCATAGAATTCTAATAAATTAAAGTATCCCCTATTAAAAACATTATCATTTATTTTTTTAACTAAAAATTCTAGTGCATAGATTTCAAATATTGTTAAATCTTGTGGGCAATAATAATAATTATTTATTAATTCTGCCTTATATTGTTCATCTGCTATTAATCGTCCTGTAATTTTTGCAATTAAGTTTCCTTGTGTTTCTGTAAAAACTACATTTTGCATAAACTATCCCCCTAAATATGAATTAATTATATCACAAACACTTGATTATGTCAAATTTGATACATTATTGATATAATTATTTAATTTATCATATGATATTTCATATAATTTATCTTTAAGTTCCATACCTATATGTGTGAATGTTGATATAGAATGTTCATTATTTGGATTAATTCCTCCAAAGAATGTATTACATTTAGATTTATCTATTTGTTTTAACATTTCTTTTAATAGTACTTTAACTAATCCTTTATATCTATATTCTTTAATTATTTGTACTTCACATATACATACTCTTTTATTATCCGTATATTCATAACATATAAATCCTATAATATCATTATCTTTTAAATAGATAATAATATGATAATTAGGATTATTAGTTATCATATTAATCCAATTTTTATAACCTTCATTTTCGAACGTTTCTCTTCTTTGTTCAAACCACTCTTGTCCATGTAGTTCGATTGTGAAATTAGTAAGTATCTTGTTCATTTCTTTATATCTATATTCAGGTATTTTATTTATACTATTGTAGTATTCAAACATATTTACCTCCATATAATTAAAAAGTAGAATTATTTATAAAATAATTCTACTCTCTTTAATAATTCATCTTTACCAAGATATTTAATTAAATAATAAATATTAGGTGATTGATTCTTCTTACAGATAATTATTCTTAGTAATGCACAGAAGTCTGATACCATACCATTGTATTTATCTGGATCTTCTTTGTACACTTTTTTATCTGCACAATAATTATTATTAACAGCGAATTCTTTTACTTTATTGAACCAAGTTTCTTGATCATCATTTGCATCATATACATTGTTTAGATAATCAATTACTATTTGTTTATCACAAGCTTTAACTTCAGCATATTCTTCAGTATTTTTATCAAATAGTTCTGGATACATATACCAGATTGAAGATTTAACTTCTTCTAAAGCTCCGATATCTTTTCTTGGTCTTTCAATATCTCTTTCAATATTTAAGATATTTAAAGTATATTCTTTATCTTTATTAATAATATTATTAAAATCTACATCATATTCTTTTGTATATTTATCTAGCATATCAAAAAGAGTTGTATTTTTTAATCTTGAAAAATAGATTTTAGATATAGACATTAATTTATCAATGTCAAATACTGTTACTCCAATTGGACATTTATTAAATTCAAATGTGAAATCATCAATTGATTTAGTTGGATTAGCAGTATACCATTCTTCAAAATCATAGTTACAGATTGTTGCTAAATAAAGTCTTATTACTTCTGTTGGAATACCTTTTTTAACATAATAAGATATAGCAGCATCTTCATCTTTTCTCTTTGATAGTTTTCTTACAATATTACCTTCTCTTTTAGAGATTGGTGCAATATGAGCATACTTAGGCATTTCAAATCCTAATACTTTAAAGAATTGTTCATGTTTAGGATATGATGATACCCACTCATCACCTCTGATTACATGTGTAGTATGCATTAAGTGATCGTCTATTGCATGTGCAAAGTGATATGTTGGAAGTCCATCACTTTTAATAATAACTTCATCAATATCATTTTCAGGCATTTCGATATCACCTTTAATTAAATCATGTAATACTACTTTATTATCAAAATCACCAGGAGATTTTAATCTAATTACATATTTTTCTCCATTTTTAATTTTTTCTAATACTTCATCTCTAGATAAATCTCTATCTTTAGCATATTTTTTATAGATACCTATTCTAATCTTCTTTTGTGCTTGATATTCTCTAATTTCATTTAAATATTCTTCAGTAGCAAAGCATGGATATGCTTTATCTTCTTCGATTAGTTTTTTAGCATATGCTTGATAAATATCTTTTCTATCACTTTGTAAGTATGGTCCATAGTTTCCACCAAATCCCATACCTTCAGTAAAGTTAATATTTAAATTTTTAAAGTCATCAATTATACCTTGAACACCATTTTCAACAGTTCTTTTACCATCAGTATCTTCGATACGTAGCATACAAATACCATTTGTTTGTTTAGCTACTTGTAAATCTAAGAATGATGCATATAAAGAACCCATATGAACAAATCCAGTTGGAGATGGAGCAAAACGTGTAACCATTTGTCCTTCTTTTAAATCTCTTTTAGGATATTTTTCTTCATAGTATGTCCAATCATGTTCTACATTAGGTAATAAAATATCAGCATATTCCTTATTTGTCATAAAAATCACCACATATATATTACCACAAACACATTAAAAAAGATACTATTTAGTATCTTCTTTAACTATATTTTTAACTATAGAATAATCATTAAAATTTAATTTGCTTAGTAGTTTTTTACATTCATCTAAATTAAATGATTTAATAAATTCTAGAGTGTCTACTGCTTTATAATTATATTTTAATAAATTAGCAGTAAAATTATTTCTTAAGAAACCTATTTTTTCCATTGAATTTATTCTTTCAATTATTAGATTATTTTTCCATCTATTAAAATTATCTTCATTAAAGATTGGTTCTTTTAATCTAGCAGTTAATCTTTTAATAACTTCATCACTATTTAATGAATCATTATATATAGAAATCATTGGATAATCCTTATTATATGCTGATTCAAAATTACAATCAAAAGCATAAGTTATCAATTTATCATTTATTAAATCTTGATATAATTTAGATTCTGTTCCAGTATTAGATTGTAATAAATAAGATATATAAAAATCTATTTTATTTTTTTCTTCTGGAGTATAATCTTTGAAGTTTAATTTATATGATACAGTAAATAAATGTTCTTTTAAGTCCTTATTATATTCATTATATTTACTTACTAATTTATCATCTTCATTTGATTCTTCATGTCTAGTATTTTTATTAATTTTATTAAATTTATTATAATTATCTTCAGTTATTTTAATAATTTCTTCTTCATCAAAATTACCAGTTATTATTATTATTTGGTTACTAGGATAATAAAATGCATCATAGAATTCTTTTAACATTGTATATTGCATATTTTGAATATCTTTAACTGTTCCTAGACCTATATCATATAAATCACGTTTATAAATAGCATTATTAACTACTCTATTGTATTCTAGATATTTAGTATCTTCTTTTCTAGCTATTTCAGATATAATTGGTTTAATAGTATCATTTACTTTATCTTGTGAAAAACTAACATTATTAACTATATTTAGTAGTTTAATATAATTATCTATAAAATCATGTACAGTACTAATATGAAATTCTGTATAATCTATTGCAGTTAAAGCATTATAATCTACATAATCTTCGTTTAATACTTGAAGAGAATTACCATAAATACTTCTTTCTACTAAATAATGTTCTAAAAAGTGAGCTGTTCCATTTACTACTTTTTTTTGTTTATCATCTACATAAAATGTTGTATCTTTTGATCCTGCTAGTGTGAATAAATGTGCTGATGTTCTATTTTTAGATTTATCTGAATATAAATACATAGTTAATCCATTTTTAAGTATTACTTCTTTAAACATATTATTCACCATCCTTTGAATACATTATCATTTCTTTAGATAATGACATTCTATCTAAGAATGATATCATTTGATCAAATGTAATATTCTTAGTTAATTCTACTTGTGTTTTAACATCTCTATAGTAAGGATTTAAAATAGAATCTACTTGAGTATTTACTTCATAGTAAATATTATCACTTAATGATAAGTAATCATATTCTAAAGCTCTTATTAAATTAGCTTTATAAGTATTAAAGTTATTTTCATCTCTAATCATATCAAATACATTAGAAATCACACTTTTAATTTCTTCTTGATCACCTTTATTAAAGAATACTTTAATTCCCATAATAGCATAATTATTATCAGATGACATACGATGATAATAAATTAAATTTCTTTTATTTCTTAATTCTTTAAATATTAAATCATTCTCTTTTGAATATAAGAAATAATATAGTGTTTTAAGTAATAATCTATCATCATCAGTAAAGTCTTTGAATGTATATGCTTGAGATAAAACACATTGATTATAATTAATATTTATTTCTTTTTTAGTATTATCAGGTATTTCTATATAATTACTATAGTTTATATCTAATTTGAATTCATCAATATCATTTTTAAAATATTTATTAAATTTTTCCATTATTTCATCTTTATCATCTTTATTTAATGAAATAAATGTTAAAATATTTTTATTATTTAATATTACTTTTTTATAGTAATCATATAAGTCTTTTGAATTAGCTTTTTTTAAAGCATTTAGCCATTCATCTCTATGGATATATGTTTGATGTTTTTCATCAGCAAAATCTAAAAATATATCTGAAGTATATTCATGAATTGAATGTGGATAATCAATTTGATCTTTAATTCTATTCTCTTTAATTATATTAAATGATTCTTCATCAAAAGAATTATCATTAATAAAAGGATCATATAAACTATCATGAATAAATTTAAATACTTCATCTAAATTAAATTCTTTAATTAATCCTATTTTAGGTATTACGAATATAACAGTGTGCATTATTACATTATTATATACTCTACTATCGATATAATAATCCATTATATATAAATCTTTTCTTTTATTTTTAAATTCACTTCTTTGTTTATATTTATTTGAACATGTTGTAAGAATATTTTTAAGTATTGCATTATTAACACAATCTTCTCTTTTATATTCACTAAAGAAATTCATTTTAATAATTGTTTTGTTAACATCTTTTACTTCATAAATATATGGTTTTGTTTTAAAATTTCTAATCATAAGTTACTCCTTGCTAAGCACATTATAAATTTATATTTTTTAAAAGTCAAATAAAAAGATTGGATTAATCCAATCTTATTTAGCTGACATTTCACATCTTGGTTTTCCTTTACTAGATGAAGAGCATACATCCAATGATGTATAATCACCACTCAATTGGCATATATGATTGCTATAGCTATAATGGTTTGCATCTTCTTCGCATTCTTGAATTGATATATATTGTTTATTACGATGATAATATGCATTATATTGTCCATTTTCATAAATGCATTCATAATTGTCATAATTAGTTGCAAAGTCTTGACATTCTGATTCTGAATTAAATGATTCTATATATCCATATAAATTATAAGCTTCTGTTTCATAAATTATAGTTATATATCCATATGGACTTGTACTTATTTCAATAGCATTATGATTTGAATTGAATTTATGAATACATCTCATTTCTTGATATGCTGTTTCACAACTAAAATCCGCATAATTATTAATAAATGTTATAATTTGTTGCTCTTCAACTGTTGGTGGTCTTGGACCTTCGACATAGTTAAAGCGATATGGTTGAACTGGGTCTAAGCATATTTCATTACCAGAATTATATATACATAATTTTGTTGAAGTTATATTCTTATTTGCTAATACTTCAACTGGTGTTTCGCTTATTTCAAATAATTTACAATTATCATCATAGTACATATGCAGAGCATTTGATTCTTCGATACATAATTCTTCTGTTAAATATGCTTCATTTTTGTTTGCAAAATAGAAACGTGCTCCGTGACCTTCTTCAATTTCGCATCTAAAAATGTAATCTTCTTCAGAATAATTTAGACTATATTCTTCACATTCTTGCATAGTATAAAACAAATATGCTTTTTCATATAAATATGCCTTAGTTAGACTAGCGGTACTAATTACAGCATTCTGCTTTAAATATATTTCTTTATGATAAGTATTATAAAAGTTTTCAACTGATGCATTAGGTGATAATAAATCATAATATATTTCATCATTATTTATATATGAAGCTACTTTTCTTGTTGTTTGAAATGATTGAACTAAGTTAACCTTTGTACTGAAGGTTGCTCCTTGGTTGTCATCTTGGCTATAGTCTTTATTTAAAAATGTAATCTTTAATGTATAGTGATGTGTTTGACCTACGTCTAATCCATTATTTGCAGCAATTAATGTTTCTTGGCCTGGACATTCTCTTTGAGATAAATTAGTTCCATCTTCACTAATTAGTTCATATACCAATTCATCAGTATTAACAAAGCTATTAATTACTTCAGTTAAATAAATATCATATAGCGCATATACATCACCAGTATTTGTAACACTAAATGTTTTAGTTACATAATCACCTGGAATCATATTTTTTGTAGTTCCTACTTCTTGTCCATTTTCGTA
>CAMOFW010000015.1 GCA_946613765.1 uncultured Mycoplasmatota bacterium | reverse complement strand
TAGAAAAAGAGAGTGATTTATGAATAATGAAAACATTATATTACCTTTAGCAAAAAGAGGTAATGGTGATATATATCTAGGAGTAGTTGGAGCAGTAAGAACAGGTAAATCTACATTTATTAAGAAATTTATTCAAGAGTTAATTGTACCTAATATTGATGATGAAATTGAAAAGAAAAGATATTTAGATGAAATACCTCAAAGTGCTGAAGGTAAAACAATTATGACTACTGAACCAAAATTTGTTCCATCCACTGGTGCAAAAATTAAGATTAATGAATTTAGTGCTAATATTAAATTAATTGATTGTGTAGGATATATTATCAAAGATGCTAATGGATATTTAGATGAAAATAATAATCCTAGAATGGTAACTACACCATGGTTTAGTGAAGCAATACCATTTACTAAAGCAGCTGAAATAGGCACTAAAAAAGTAATAAAAGATCATTCTACTATAGGTATTGTAGTAACTTCAGATGGTTCATTTAATTCAATATCTAGAGATAATTATATTGAAGCAGAAGATAAAACAATTAATGAATTAAAAGAAATTGGTAAACCTTTTATAGTAATATTAAATACTGCTAAACCAAAAGATGAAAGTACCATAAATTTAGCTAATGAATTAAGAGATAAACATAATGTACCAGTACTACCTATATCTATTATTGATATGTCTACTACTGATATATATGAAATATTAAAAACAGCACTATATGAATATAATGTTGTAGATATTAATTATTCCATACCAGAGTGGGTACATATCTTAGATAATAATAATGATGTTAAAAAACATTATTTAGAATTAATTAAAAATAGTTCAATAAATATTAAAAAGATTAAAGATGTTGATAATATTTTAGATACCTTCAAAGATTCTAAATATATTAATAAATCTTATATATCTAATGTAGATACATCTACAGGTATAGTTACTATTAATTTAGATAGTAGTGATGATTTATATAATGAAGTAGTAAATGACTTACTTGGAGAATCTATTAACTCTAAAGCAAGTATGATGAGAGTATTTCAAACCTATAAAACATCTAAAGAAGAATTTGATAATATTAAACAAGCTCTAAAACAAGCTAAGTCAACAGGTTATGGTATTATTTATCCAACTTTAAAAGATATGAAACTGCAACCACCTGAACTAGTTAAACAAGGAAGTAGGTATGGTGTTAAATTAAAAGCTGGTGCAAGTTCAATTCACTTGGTTAAAGTGGATGTAGAATCAACATTCGAACCAATCATAGGTAGTGAACTTCAAAGTAAAGAATTAATTAATTATCTAACTAAAGATGTTAAAAGTGATCCATCAAGCATCTGGAAAAGTGAAATCTTTGGTCGTAGTCTAAACGAGATGGTCGAAGAAGGAATGAAAGCTAAACTATCTATAATGAACGATAATACAAAGTATAAACTAGGACAAACCTTAACTAAAATAGTAAATAAAGGAAGTTCAAATCTTATTGCAATAGTACTGTAAACGGTGTAAAAACGTGTAAAATTTGCCTTTTTTTAGTCAAATAATTTTACATAAATGCCGAATTTTTAAGAAAAAATGGCTTTTTATATTGATTTTGACTATAATTTTATGCTAATTTAAAAATGTAAGGATAATATGCCTTATTAAAAACATTAAATTTACGTAGGAGGTAAAATTTATGTCAAAACAAAATTTAGTTGAAATTATAGCTGCTAAAGCTGGACTTTCAAAAGCTGATGCTACTAGAGCATTAGATGCTGCTTTAGAAGGAATCGAAAGCGGACTTAAAAAGGAAGGAAAAGTAACTCTTGTAGGATTTGGTACTTTCAAAGTAACTAAGAGAGCTGCTAGAACTGGTAGAAACCCATTAACTGGTGGAACATTAAATATTCCTGCTAGAAATGCTGTTTCATTCAAAGCTGGTTCAAAATTAAAAGATAGCGTTAACTAATATCTTTTAAGGTAAGAAAAACGAGTGTTTTTACTCGTTTTTTTCTTTTGTTATTAACTAAAATAAGTTATAATATTTTATGAGATATATAAGAAATTAATGGGTAAGGATGATATTTATGAATATAGTAAGAAAAAGAGTTATAACATTACTTTTAGGTATAATATTTTTAACTATTGCATTAGTATTAAATACCTTTAATTTATTGAGAGCAATACTAGCATTATTAAGTATTATCTTAATAGTATATTCAATGCAATTAGAAAGAACTAATAAAAAATTATTTATTACATTATTTACAATAGTATTAACATTCTTTGTAATAGGTATAGATTATTTAAATGTATGTATATTTAAAAAGACTCCTATTATAACTACAAGTATTGTAACTAATAATCATGGATCAGTTTATAATTCAATAGGCTATAGAGTATGGAAATGTAATGATAATGATGTAAAAGTAGATCCACTTTATAAAATTGGATATTACTGTGAAGTAGATTATATGAGTGCAGAAAGTATTAATAATGTACTTCCAACTATTGTTTCTAATTTTGATCATTATAAAAATAACTATGTAAAAATAATAGGTAGAGTTAGAAGTGTCGATAGCGATTCAATGTTTTCCATGAGAACATATAAAGAAATAGATAATATAATTCATTATTCAGATGAATACTTACTTGAAGTTAATTTTAACTATGCTACTAGTAAGATTAGTGAACTACATGAAAATGATATCGTTACAGTTACCGGAAAAGTAGAAAACAAATTTGGTAATAAAGTAACTTTAGTAGATGCTAAATTTAAAGATGAAATAACATCTCAAGGAGATGTATACTTTAATGCTGAAAGTAATATTTATTGTGAATATGATAAAGAATTATGGTTTCAAACTGATGATAACTTATTTTATAGATCATGTATTAATGACGTTAATATAACAATTAATAATAGACAATATAATTTATTAAATGCAATATCAACTGGTGTAATAACATTACAACAAATTGAAAATGAATCCTTAGGTTATGAATCACAAAGTAAAGATAATTCAGTTATGTACAAATATAAAGATTTTAATATATTAGTATGTGATCCAAGTTATTCACGAGACGTAATCGTAGGAAGAACAACAATGAGTTTTAGCGATGGATATTGTAACAACGTAGAAGAAAACAGAGGTGTATAATATGAAAAATTCTAAATTTTGGATATGGTTTATTCCATTATTCGTTGTAGTATGTATTGGCTTATACAATATGGTTTCTATAGCAAGTAAAAAGCAAGTAGTCGAAGTAAAAGATTCTGAAGTAATTAAAGAATTATATTCTAAACAAAATGATAGTTTAATTAAAGTAGAATTATCTGATAATAATAACTATGTATTATCAGATAAAGAAGATCTAGAAAAACTATTTAATGATAATGGAATTCTTTATCTAGGTGATGCATCATCTTTATCTTCAAGAAAAAATGTTGTATTACTAGATGAAGTAGTATCATCAACAAGTATTGATAAGATTTATTATGTTAATATATCTAATATTGATGAACAACTAACTAATTATCTAAAAGAAAAATTAGAAGTAGATAGTTTAGATGCTGGTAATGTTTATTTAATTAAACAAGGTATAGTAATTAATGAAATTACAGCTAATGACTTAAATAATGATAAAGAATTAAATGATAAAGAAAAAGAAACATTACAATTAGAATATCAAGAAAAGATATTAGATCTAATTGAAAAATGTGATGAGAATTGTTAAGGAGGATTTATGTATAACTATATTAAAGGTACAGTTACTGAAGTAACACCAAATTACATCGTATTAGATAATAATGACATTGGATATCAAATATATACAGGTAATCCTTATTCATTCCAAGAAGGAGAAAACTATAAAGTATATGTTTATCAAAAAATAGCAGAAGATGATAATAGTCTATATGGTTTTAAAACTAAAGAAGAAAAAGATTTATTTTTAAAACTAATAGATGTTAAAGGATTAGGACCTAAGATGGCAATGCCAATGATTGCTTTAGGTTCAGTATCTGGTATAGCAGATGCTATAGATAGAGAAAATATTCTATATTTAAAGAAATTCCCTAAGATAGGAGATAAAGTTGCAAGACAAATTATCCTAGACTTAAAAGGTAAACTAACAGTTGATAGTACTGCTGAAGAAACTGCTTCTTCTAACGAACTAATTGAAGTATTAGAATCCCTAGGATATAAAAAAGCAGATATCAAAAGAGTATTACCACAAGTTGATCCTAGCGAACCTCTAGAATCACAAGTTAAGAGTGCATTAAAATTAATGCTTAAGTAAGGAAGTGTTAAACATGAAAGTAGAAAAAGAAATATTTTATCATGCTAATTCTAATATTAAATATAATGTTGGAGATACAATTATATTTGATGAAAATACAACTAATAAAATGTATGATTTAGTATATAATACTTCTTTCATGCTAAATAACATTGATGCTAATGAATTAATGATTAATAAAAAAAGAAATAAAGATATGAATTTTAGCATTGAAGAATTACAACTACTTGCAAATACAGTAAATCATAGTGCATTTGTTCTAAGAGAACTAGCACTAGAAGAAATAAGATTAAAATACTGTCCAGATTTACCATCAAGACTTAGATGCTTATATGTCTGTGAAAAAGAAAGTGATGCAATAAACTGGAGTGAAGTATTAAAAAGAAATGGTAAACAAGCAAAACAAATATTAACTTTAGAATTAACCGGTACTATATTTAAAGGTGATGGTTCTATGATGTATAGAGTTAATAAACCATATATAGAACATTTAAAAACAGCTAAAGAATATTGGTCTAATAGTACTAATAAACAAGATGAAATATTATTTATGGGAACAGCTAAAGTAGTAGGAGTTAAAAATATAGATTAAGGGAGGTTTAAAATGACTAAACAAAGTGAAATATATGATTTAGAAAAGAATGAAGAAATAGATGTTGATCAAAGTATTAGACCTGCGATGCTTGATGAATATGTTGGTCAAGAAGAAATAAAAGAAAACATAAGAGTATTCATTGAAGCAGCTAAAATGCGTGGAGAAGTTTTAGATCATGTATTATTATATGGTCCTCCAGGATTAGGTAAAACAACACTAGCTCATATTATTGCTAATGAATTAGGTGTTAATATTAAAACTGCATCTGGTCCATCAATTGAAAAGAGTGGTGATTTAGCAGCTATCCTTTCAACACTTGAACCAAATGACGTATTATTTATTGATGAAATACATCGTATGCCTAGATTTATTGAAGAAATATTATATCCAGCAATGGAAGATTTTGAATTTGATATTGTAATTGGACAAGAAGGCAATTCAAGAAATATAAAAATTGATTTACCACCATTCACTTTAGTTGGTGCAACAACAAGAGCAGGTGATATATCTTCACCATTAAGAGATAGATTTGGTATAGTATCTAAACTAAATTATTATACTGATGAAGAATTAAAACAAATCATTGAAAGAACATCACGTGTTTTAAATATGCCAATCGAAAGTGAAGCAGCAATGGAACTAGCAAAACGTTCAAGAAAAACTCCAAGAATAGCAAATAGATTATTTAAAAGAGTTAGAGATTTTGCTTTAGTTAATGGAGATTCAATTATAACTTTAGAAACAACTAAAAAATCTTTAGAAAGATTACATGTAGATCAATATGGATTAGATCAAATAGATATTGAATATTTAGAATCATTAATTAATAAATTTAATGGTGGACCAGTAGGAGTTGAAACAATCGCTACATCTATTGGTGAAGAAGTATCTACAATCGAAGATGTAATTGAACCATTTTTACTACAAGAAGGTTTTGTTAAACGTACACAAAGAGGTCGTATCGCAACAGATAAAGCTTATGACCATTTAAAAATAGCACATTATGAAAATACATTATTTTAGTTAAGGAGGGTTTATATGTACAACACATTAGGATTTAAATCAGATTATTCTATTTTAAAAAGCTTAATCAAAATAGATGATTTAGTTTCTTTTTGTGCTACATATAAATCCTCTTTTGCTGCTATTATTGATGATAATTTATTTTCATCAATTGAATTCTATGACAAATGTAAAGCTAATAATATTAAACCAATTATTGGTTTAGATATCTTAATCGAAGATAAACATTTCTATATCTTTGCAAAAGATTATACTGGTTATAAATCATTATTAAAAATAAATACATTACAACAAAAAAAAGAACTAACTATAGATACCTTATCTAAACATAATGATAATGTAATAATGGTAGTTCCATTTAATGTAAAAGATTACTTTAATCAATTTAAAACTATATTTAAAGATATTTATATTTCATATGAAAATGAATATGAAAAAAAGAATTCTAATATCATTACTAAAAATATAGTATGTTTAAATATAGTTAATAGTTTAAAGAAAAATGATGATGTCTTAGCTAAGATATTAGATTCAATAAGAAATGATAATAAACATATATTTATTAATACTATTACTAAAATAAATGAAGACGATTATCAAAATAATTTAAACTTTGCTAATAGTATTAATATTGATATTCCAAAAGGTAATAGATATATACCTGTATATCCAAATGAAGTAAATGATAGTTATAAATATTTATATGCTTTATGTCATAAAGGATTACAAAAAAGATTTAATAATAAAGTAGAACAAGTATATATAGATAGATTAAATCATGAACTAGATGTAATTAAATCTATGGGATTTGTTGATTACTTCTTAATCGTTTATGATTATGTTAAGTTTGCTAAACAAAACAACATAATGGTTGGACCAGGAAGAGGTAGTGCAGCAGGTTCACTAGTTTCATATGCTATTGGTATAACTAATGTAGATCCAATTAAATATGATTTATTATTTGAACGTTTCTTAAATCCTGAAAGAATAACTATGCCAGATATTGATGTAGACTTTGAGGATGCTAAAAGAGATCAAGTAATCGAATATGTTAAAGAAAAATATGGAAAAGAATATGTTGCACCAATCATGACTTTTGGTACACTTGCTTCACGTCAAGTTTTAAAAGATGTAGCAAAATATTTTGAGCAAGACAAAACAATCGATACTTTAACAAAAGTTATAGATCCAAAACTAAATCTACTAGATAACTCAAAAGCTCCTAAGGTTAAAAAAATATTAAGTTTATATCCTAAACTACAAGAAGTATATAAATATTCCTTAGTTCTAGAAGGACTAAAAAGACAAATATCAACAACAGCAGCAGGAGTAGCAATTTCAAGTGTTAAACTTGATGATATTGTACCTGTATGTATTAATGATAATAATATACTATGTGGTTTAACACTTAATTATCTTGAAGAACTAGGCATTATAAAAATGGATTTCTTAGGTTTAACAAATCTTTCAATAATCCATAACATCTTAGATATGACTAATAATGAAATTAAACTATCATCTATTAAGTTAGATGATGAAGAAGTATATAAACTTTTTGGAGAAGCTAAAACTGAAGGTATATTCCAATTTGAAAGTGAAGGTATGAAAAACTTCCTTAAGAAATTAAAACCTAAAAATTTTAGTGAACTATATGCAGCACTTGCTTTGTTTAGACCTGGACCAATGGAATACATTGATGAGTTTATTCAAAGAAAGGAAGGTAAAGTCCAAATCGATTATATAGATGATAGTTTAAAAGATATCCTAAAAGAAACTTATGGTATTATTATCTATCAAGAACAAATAATGCAAATACTTGTTAAGATGGCTAAGTTTACTTTTGCAGAAGCTGATCTTTTTAGACGAGCTATGTCAAAGAAAAAAGAAAGCATTATCTTAAGTGAAAAAGAACACTTTATTAAATCAGCTATAAGTAATGGTTATAGTGAAGCAATAGCAAATAAAACATTTGAAAGAATATTAAAATTTGCTAGTTATGGATTTAATAAATCTCATAGTGTTTCTTATGCCTTAATTGGTTATCAAATGGCATATCTTAAAGTACACTATAAAGAATACTTTATAGCAAATCTACTTAATATGTCTATTGGTAATATTAATAAAACTAATGAATATTTAACACTAGCTAAAAAAGAAGATATATTCTTACTTAAACCAAGTATTAATGAAAGTAATTTAAATTATACTATTGAAGATAAAAAACTAAGATTACCACTAAGTATAATAAAAAATGTTGGTACCTTAGCAGAAGAAGAAATAATATCTAAAAGAACAGAACCATTCAAAGACTTCTTTGAATTTGTAGCTAAGTGTTATTCAAAGAATGTAAATAAAAAAGTTATTGAAAACTTAATATATGCTGGAGTATTTGATTCATTTAATTATAATCATAAAACTCTAATAGATAATTTAGATAATGCTATTAGATATAGTGAACTATATAATAATTTAGATTCTTCTTTAATTGAAAAACCTATATTAGAATCATCAGATGAATTTACACCACAAGAATTACAAGAACAAGAATTAGAAGTATATGGTTTTTATATATCTAATCATCCAGCAAGTAAATATCAAGGAAAAGATATAACAAAATTAGACAAAATAGATAAAAAATTTAACACATTTGTTAAATCTATTGTTATAATAGATAACATTAGAGCAATAAAGACTAAAAAAGGGGATAACATGGCATTTATTAAAGCTAGTGATGAAACTTCCAAAGTAGAACTAGTAGTCTTTGCCAGTGTCTATAACTCAATTAAAGACATAAAGAAAAATGATTTAGTTGAAGTTATGGGTAGAGTAACAAAGAATATTAGTGATTATCAAATTACAGTAAATAAAATAACTAAACTATGAAAGAAGGAAATAGTATGAATACAACTAAGTTTTTTAATAGCATCAATTTCGATTTAGAATTAAATGCTGACATTAAAAGTGTAATTCTAAAAAGATCAACTGAAACTTTTACTGTTACGTTAACTCTAAAAGAATATCCTAGTGCAGACGTACTATTTAAACTTTTTGAATGTGCAGCAGGTGGTATTAACAAACAAAAGAAGTGTGTTGTAAAAATTGAATGTGATACCATTTCAGAAGATGATATACTAAATACTTTTAACTTCATACTACAAAAAATGATAGAGGATTCTCCATCACTATCATCACTAAGTGAAGCAACAGTAACTTTAAATGATAATATTATTAATATTGAAGTAGCTACTAATGTAGATACTACTTTAGTAAATGATAAAAAGAAATATTTATTAAATAAATTAAGTGCTTATGGTATTAATAATATTGATATAGAAACAACAGTTAATGTTGAAAAAAATAATAAAATAAAAGATGAAATACAAAAAGAAAAAGAAAGTGGAGTAGTAATTAAAAAAGAAGATAGTCCAATAATATTAGGTAAACATATTGATGGTGAAACTACTAATATCGATGATATAGTAGGTGAAGCATCAAATATAATTAATGAATCTTATGTATTTGGTTTTGAAGGAAAATCATTTGAAAAAACTAATATTGTTAACTTAAAAATATCTGATAATACTAACTCTATGTTAGCTAAATTCTTTGTTAGAGATAAAGATGAATTTAATGCTATATGTAAAAAAATAAAAGAAGGTAAATGGTATAGATTCCATGGTTATGTTAAGTATGATACTTTTGCTAAAGATTTAGTATTTAATGTTAATAACATGGAAGCTATTGACTCAAAAGAACAAAAGATAGTAGATGATGCTCCAGTTAAAAGAGTTGAACTACATACACATACAATGATGAGTGCAATGGATGGTGTAATCGAAGCTAAATCATTAGTTAAGGCAGCAACATCAATGGGTATGAAAGCAATCGCTGTTACAGATCATAACTGTGTACAAGCCTTCCCAGAACTATTCCATGCTGTATGTGATTTTAACAAAGGAAAAGA
Source organism: uncultured Mycoplasmatota bacterium (assembly GCA_946613765.1). GTDB lineage: Bacteria > Bacillota_I > Bacilli_A > RF39 > UBA660 > RUG12834. Next base: position 3,373 of record CAMOFW010000015.1, on the reverse strand, counting down.
AGAACAAGATAAATTTAAAGTACTATATGGTACAGAACTTAATATCGTAAATGATGATGTATCAATCATCTATCAAAATAAAGAATATGATTTATTAGATCAAGAATATGTAGTATTCGATACCGAGACTACAGGTTTCTATGCAGGTTCAGATCAAATGATTGAAATCGGTGCTGTTAAAATTAAAAATGGTACTATTACAGATCGTTTTGATGAACTAATTAATCCAAACAGAAAATTACCACAAAAGATAGTTGAACTAACTGCAATTACAGATGATATGTTAAAAGATAAAGACACTGAAGAAAATGTAACAAGACGTTTCCTTGAGTGGACTGGTGATTTACCAATGGTAGCACATAATGCTAAATTTGATATTTCATTTATGAAAGCAGCAATGTCTAAATATAACTTAGGTGAATTTAAAAATACTGTACTAGATACCATGGAAATGGCTAGACTTATTTATCCAACGTGGACAAACCATAAGTTATCAACATTAGTAAAGAACTTAGAAGTACCTTGGGAAGAAGATAAACACCATAGAGGTGATTATGATGCTGAAGGTACTGCAATTGCATTCTTTAAAATGTGTAAGACACTATCAGACAGAAACATAACAACAACATCTAAAATATTAGATGACATGGATATGGAATCAATGATTAAATTTGCTAGACCATTCCATGCAACTATACTATGTAAAAATAGAGTAGGTTTAAAAAACTTATTTAAAATAATATCAATTGCTAATACTAAATATTTATATAAAAATGAACAACCTAAAATACCTAGACAAGAAGTTGAAAAACTAAGAGAAGGTCTACTTATTGGTTCAGCTTGTATTAACAATGAAGTATTCCAAAATGCAGATAAATTAGAAGATGAAGAATTAGTAAACATGATGAACTTCTATGATTATATCGAAGTACAACCTGTTTCAGTATTCTCACATCTAATTGGACCTAATCAAAAGTTTAATTCAATTATTGAAGCAGAAAACCACTTAAAGAAAATAATTAGAGTGGCTGAATCTGCAGGTAAACTAGTTGTTGCAACAGGGGATGTACATAACTTAAAGAAAGAAGATTTAATCTATAGAGAAATTATAATAAATCAAAAATTCAATGGTAAATTACATCCATTAAATAGACAAGGTATTAGTGTACCTAACATGTATTTAAAAACTACTCAAGAAATGTTAGATGAATTTAACTTTATAGATGAAGAAACAAGAAATAAAATTGTTATTGAAAATACAAATAAAATAGCAGAACAAATCGAAGAAATCGAAGTTATTATTGATACTGGTGGTATACCATTTGCACCTAAGATTGAAAACTCAAAAGAAGATTTAACTAAGATGGTATATGATAAAGCTAGAGAATGGTATGGTGATGTACTACCACATCATATGGAAGAAAGAATAGCACTAGAACTATACGGACAACCATTAATTGATGCTGTTACTACAAACTATCCAGATAATGAAGATGAAAGATTTGCTCATCTACATGAAGTAGTATTAAAAGGACCAGATGAAGTTCAAAATGAAATCTACTTAAGTTTAAAGAAGAATAATGAAGAAAACTTATCTGATGAAGAATTAAAAGAAAAAGCTAAAGGTAAGATGACTGCAATCATTGGTGCTAACTTTGACGTTATATACCTAATCGCTCAAAAACTAGTTAAACACTCTAATGATGAAGGTTTCTTGGTAGGATCCAGAGGTTCAGTAGGTTCATCATTTGTTGCTAACCTAATGGGTATAACAGAAGTTAACTCACTTGCACCTCACTATAGATGTCCTAAGTGTAAACTATCTTTATTTAATAATGAAGATGGAGAACCTTATGGTAATGAATATAAATGTGGATTTGACCTTCCTGATAAGAAGTGTCCAAAATGTGGAACACCAATGCATAAAGATGGACATGATATTCCATTCCAAACATTCTTAGGATTTAATGCCGATAAAGTTCCAGATATCGACCTTAACTTTAGTGATTTAAATCAAGCAAGTGCTCACGAATACACTAAAGTATTATTCGGTGTTGATAATGTATATAGAGCAGGTACTGTTGGTACAGTAGCAGATAAAACTGCTTACGGTTATGTACAAGGTTACCTAGAAAATAAAAACATAACAAAACGTAGTGTTGAAATTGAACGTTTAGCAAAAGGATGTACAGGTGTTAAACGTACAACAGGACAACACCCAGGTGGTATCGTTGTTATTCCAGGATACATGGATGTATTTGATTTTACACCATACCAATTCCCAGCTGAAGATCCAACTTCAGTATGGAGAACAACACACTTTGATTACCACGCTATCGACCAAGACGTATTAAAACTAGATATCTTAGGTCATACAGATCCAACACAACTTAGAATGATTCAAGAATTAACTGGTGATAATATTACCGAAGTTCCTTTAGATGATAAAGAAACAATGTCTATTTTTACATCAACTAAAGCACTAGGTGTAACTAATGAACAAATAATGTGTGATACCGGAACACTTGGAGTTCCAGAGTTTGGTACACCATTTACAATTCAATTAGTTAAAGATACCAAACCAACAACATTTGCCGAACTTGTTAAAATTTCAGGTTTAGCACATGGTACAGATGTATGGTTAGGTAATGCACAAGAATTAATTCAAAAGAACGTTGTTCCATTTTCAAAAGTAATCGGTTGTCGTGACGATATCATGGTTGAACTTATGTACGGTGGCTTACCACCATTTAAGGCATTTAAAATAATGGAGTTTGTTCGTAAAGGAAAAGCATCAAAAGATCCAGCTGCTTGGGCAGAATTTAAAAAACTAATGGAAGAATATAAAATACCAGAATGGTTTATTAATTCATGTTCTAAAATTAAATACATGTTCCCTAAGGCACATGCTGCAGCATACGTAACATCAGCTTTCAGAATTGCTTGGTATAAAGTTCATAAACCAGCAATATATTACACAACATATTTCTCAACAAGATTTGATGATTTTGATTTAGAAACTATGGTTGGTGGATATGATGCAATCAAAAAGAAAATGATAGAAATTATAAACAAAGGTTATGATGCAACTAAAAAAGAAGGAGACTTACTTGAAACATTAAAACTATCACTAGAAGCAACAGCAAGAGGTTTCAAATTTGGTCTTATTGATTTAGAAAAATCAGATGCTAAAAACTTTGTTTTAGATGATGATGGTAAAACTTTAATTTGTCCATTTAGAGTTCTAGATGGACTAGGTGTTGAAGTTTCAAAACAAATTATTGAAGCAAGAAAAGAACGTCCATTCATTTCAATGGAAGACTTACAACAAAGAGGTAAAGTATCTCAAACAGTAATTGCTAAACTAAGAGAA
>CAMOFW010000014.1 GCA_946613765.1 uncultured Mycoplasmatota bacterium | reverse complement strand
CGACTGGTGGAACGACTGGTGAGGCTGTTTATAGTGATAGAATCAAAGGGGATAGATGTTATCATCCTAAGGGTACTACTGGTACTTGGGTAAAGATAGAGAAATGTCAGCCAAAAACCGTTAGTGATGCTAAATGTACATCATATGATGGCAATATATATCTTCGTAGTGATTTATATGATGAAACTGGTGGTGGTTGTAAAACATTATCTAATTCTTTCGATGAGCCAATTGATGACTATAGATGTAATGCAATATCAAAAAAATGGATATTTATAAAATCATGTCAAAATGCATCTTTAATAGGTGCTCAATGTAAGTATGAAATTGATGGAATAGAAAAAACAATTATTAGAACTAATTTATATGATGAAACTGGCGGTGGTTGTTCGCTTCCAATGCCTACTGTGGACAATTTAGAATCAAAATCTTTTGGTGCTGATGTCTCTGGAACAAATAATTATGGTGTTAAGAATAGTTCTAATGTTGGTGAGAATGTTAAAACTGGAACAACAGCTATAGCGATAGCTTGGTTTGTTGGAATTACAGCATTAGTTGGTTCATTCTATTACTTTAAGAAAAACTATTTTATTAATGGATAATTTTGTTAATATAATATTATAGGAGGTAGTATGGAGTATTTAAAGATAGCTGCAATTGCATTAATAGTTATATTGATTGCTAAATTTTTATTTCATTTTGATGGTAAAAAATTAGTTAGTTTAATAGTTAATGCTATAGTAGGACTTGTAGTGTTATGGCTAATTAATCTAACAGGATTAATCACATTACCAATAAATATTATTACATGTTTACTTGTTGGTATTTTTGGATTACCTGGTGTTATTCTTTTAATTATTTTAGTATTAATTGGAATAATATAAAAACAAAGTTTTGCAACTTTGTTTTTTATTTGATTTTGTAAGTATGTGGATAATCTTTTTTCAATATACGTCTTTTAACGTTGTATTTTTTGGGTAATATTTCATTACTTTGAATTGCTGTTTTTAATTCTTTTATTTGTTTATGACTATTTGTTTGCTCTAGGGATAATGAATTAACTTTGTTTTGGCTTTTTGAAGGTTGATTATTTAATTCATTTTCTATTTCTTCTTTATTTATGTTTTTTATTAGTTCATTATTATTTTTTATATAACTTGCTAGAGTTATTAATTGTAGTAGAAAAGTTCCTTTGACTAATAAACTAGTTACTGGAGATAAGCCTTTGATTAATAGGGATATTATACCTAGTATAAATGCTATAGATAATGGCCATTGTTTGATTTTACCTATTTTAGAACTTGTAATGTTTAATTTTGGATAATTTGCTTGGTAGTAAAGATTAGTGCCTGCAATGGCTAATTCTCCAAAAAGTGATATTAAAAATATGGGATTTAACAATGATAGACTAAGACTTAATGAGATAGCGAATAGTTTGTCAGTAATAGCATCTAATTGTTTACCAAATGTGCTAGAACTATTATGTTTTCTAGCACTTTTTCCATCAAAGTAATCAGTTGAAGCACCTATAGCAGTAGCTAAAAATGTAGTAATTAATAGGCCGGTTGATGAAGTAATAATGCTTATGATGGTTAATATAGGTATTATTAAAGCTATTATTAATCTTGAAAAAGTCCACATATTTGCTCTTTGTTGTTTATTAGTCTTTTTGCTAAAAAACTCTCTAAACATTTGTTTAATACCTTTTTTTAATTCAGATATATTTTTTTTAATTTCTTTTTTTATCTTTTCCATAATATTCCTCATCTTAAAAAATTTAAGTTTATTTTATCATAATTTTAATATAAGTCAATATTTTTGTATTTATACTAATAAAAATATTAAGAAAGGGTATATTTATTAATTTAAAAGTGTTATAATTTTATTAGTATAGGAGGAAAAATGAAGAGATTAGTTATTGTTAGACATGGACAAAGTGTTTGGAATTTAGAAAATAGATTTACTGGATGGACTGATGTAGAGTTATCTCCAAATGGTATTCTTGAAGCTAAGAATGCGGGAAAGCTTTTGAAGGAGAAAGGATATACTTTTGATGTAGCTTTTACTAGTGTTTTAAAAAGAGCAAATGATACTTTGAATTATATTCTTAAAGAGTTAAATGAAGAGAATATACCAGTATATTATGATTATAGATTAAATGAAAGGCATTATGGTGCTTTGCAAGGGCTTAATAAAGATGAAACTAGAGAAAAGTATGGTTCTGAACAGGTTAAGTTATGGAGGAGAAGTGCTGATGTTAGACCACCTGAGTTAAGTATAGATGATAAGAGGTACCCTGGAAATGATCCTAAATATAAAAATATACCAAGTAGTAAATTACCACTTACGGAAAATTTAATGGATACTATTGAAAGAGTTGTGGAATACTGGAATTCTGATATAAAGAAGGAACTTGAAAATGGAAAAAATGTTTTGATAGTTGCACATGGTAATAGTTTACGTGGACTTATGAAATATTTGGATAATTTAACTAAGGATGAAGTAGTTAATTTGGAAATAGATACTGGTAGACCTATATGTTATTTGCTTAATGATGATTTAACTCCTATTAAGCATTATTATATTGATGAAGAATAGTTTTTAGAATGGGGGAATTTATTTGATTAGGTTATTTAAAAGAAAAAATGAATATGATGTAGAAATGGATGATGCAAGATATAATTTTTTATATAATGTACTTCCTGAATCAGATTTTGGCGATGTTATTCTAGCTAAGCGATATGATTTTGAAAATGAAAAAGAAAAGTTTAAAAGTGGACACGATATTGGTTTATTTGTGGTAGTTGGTAGAGATAAAGATATATTAATTTGTTGTTATTGTACTAGTGTTGAAAATAAGAAAAAATTTTTTGCTTTAGCTGAGGGATATAAGTTATTTAATGAAAAGAAGACTTTTGCTACTGTTTTTAATATAAAGACTATTGATGAAAATTCATATATTAGGCGAGTTGGTAAGTTAAATCAAGATGATAAGGAAAGGCTTATTAAAAATCTTAAGTTTCATAATAGAACCTATACTGATTTAGGAAAGCGAAAAACTTTAGAATTAATGTATAATCCTAAAATATCAATTAGAGATGTTGTTAAGAAAAATCATAATTGTTATTTAGTTTTGGATGTAGTTGATAATAAGTTGATATTATTAAAACTAAACAATTATGATACTAATATTTCAGTTATTGACTTTACTAAAGTTACTTTTGATTATAATGATGTTATTTTAAGCGATAGAAATAGTTATAGTTATGTTAATACTATTTCTAAGAAGCAATATGTAGCTATTGCTAAGGGGTATTGTATTTATAAAAGAAGAATTGAAGAAATAAAAAATGCTAATGATAAACGTTTTCTAAAACGTGGATTTGTAATTAATTATAATGGTAAATATTATTATGTTTTTAATATTAATGGTAGTGTTGCTAATACTTTTGAAATTGTTCCTAATGATGGTAAGAATACTTTCTTAGTAATAAATAATATTCATTTTACTCCATCTTATGGGAATATTCTAAATATAAATATTAAAGATGATAAATATAGAGTTATTACTGCTTTGGATGATAGTAAGATGGATAAGATTAATGAGGCAAGGAAAAAATATTTGAAGACTGTTAAAGCAGAAAATAATAATATGCATAAGATTCATACTTTTGATATAGGTGATATTGTTGAGAATACTGAAAATTATGGAATGAAATATATTGTTATTGGTATCTATGAGGATATAATTATTACGATATCTTTATATCATTTTATTAAGGATAATCAAATTATCTATAGAGAGTTTAGTAATTATAATGAATCTTTAAGTTTATCAAAAAATATTGATGAAGATATATTATTAGAAGTAAAAGAAAAAATAGAATACTTTACTAATTTAGGCGAGAATGTAAAGGTAAAAAAACGTGATAAAGGTAGTAAATAGAAGCGTAAAGTGCTTGCGTAAAGTACTGATGTAAATTTAAGTGTTAAATATTATAATTAATTATAATATTTATAAATGTAAAGATTAAGATCTATGATTTAATTGATAGGTCTTTTTTTGTTGTATTTTGTCATATTTTGGATATTTTGTATAAAGTAAATAATAAAAATACATAATATTATTGAATGAAATTATTGGAATTATTATTTTTTGAAAAAAATCTTGACAAAAGAAAAAAAGAATTTATAATAGATAACCGTCTTTATAAAAAAGGGGGAATTATGAATAAACGAAGGAAAACAATTAAATTATTTTCTTTATGTATATTGATAATTCTTTTTAGTTTCCAAATGGTTGGAGAATATAAGAATCGTCATGATATTGATATTCAATATGTAACAGTGATGGATAAAGCAAATATGGAAACTGAAAATAAACAGGAAGAAAAAGAAAATAAGATATTAAATTTGAGAAAAGAATATAAGAATAATGATATTACTGGTTTTGTTAGTATTGATGGAACTAATATTAGTGAACCAATACTGAAATATAAAGATAATGATTATTATTTACATCATAATAGTTATGGTAATTATGAAATAAATGGGAGTATATTTCAAGATTATAGAATTAATCTTGAAGATAGAAAAGTTTTGATATATGGACATAGTTCTATATATGATGATATTCCATTTAATGAATTAGAAAAATACTATAATAAATCATTTTATGATAGTCATAAGTATATAAAATTGGTTACTGAAGATAATGAGTATTTGTATGAAATATTTTCGGTGTATGTAGAAACAAGTGACTTTACTTATGTGAATTTAAAAATAAGTGATGATATGTATAATGAACATTTGAAAAAATATAAAAGTAATTCATTATATGATACAGGTGTTTCGGTAACTGATGGTGATGAGGTTATAATACTACAGACATGTAGTAATGATAATAAATATAAAAAATATAGAAAGAAATATTTATTGGTAATAGGGAAAAAAATATTTAAGGAGGTTTAAAATGAAAGGTAAATTAAAAAATATTATTTTATGGTCTATTACAGCAATAATTGCTATTTCTGCTAGTATATTTGGTATTAGTAATTATACTAATGTAAGAGCAGATGAGCTAATTGATGGAAAGGAGTTAAAAGATAACGGCGATGGTACTTATGAGTTATCACTTAGTGTAACTGGTGAATCAGAAAAGAAAGTTAATAAAGCTAATGTTGTAGTTGTACTTGATATTTCTGGTAGTATGAACTCTGCTACTAGTTATAAATTAAATAATCAAGGTGGCTATGGAAAAAGTGGTAATGATTATTTTAAATTGTATTATCGTACAAATGGTGGATGGTGGTCAGATTATGACTATCATGAAATTGATAGTACTTATGATGGAGTTGCATATTATGTTAATGGTAATCAGTATAGTGAGTATTCTGGAGAAAGATATGTTATCGATGAAACTAGATTAGATGCAGCTAAGAAAGCTGTTAATAATCTTGCTGATTCTTTACTTAAGAATAATACTACTGAAAATAATGATATTATAGAGATTGCTTTAGTTACATTCTCTACGAATGCAGCTACTAGTCAAGCGGCTACAACATCTTATAGTACATTTTCAAATACTGTTAATGGTTTAAGTGCTGATGGTGGTACTAACTGGGAAGCAGCTTTGCAACAAGCTAAGAGAGTTAGTTTTGGCGCAGATGATAAAGATACAACTTATGTAATATTTGTATCTGATGGTAATCCAACATTCCATGCATCTAATGGTGGATATGGAAACTATAATAATACTTATAGAGTGTATGGTAGTGGAAAAGAGGAAGAACCTAATATTACTAGATCTTATGATCAAGCTAAGGATGATGCTAAGGCACTTGTTACTGATGGATATCAATTCTATACTATTGGTATTTATGGTAATGTTGATCGTATGAAGGATTTAACTACATATAGTGGAGTATCAGTTACTGATAATTATTTTTCAGCAGAAGATACTGCTAAATTACAAAGTGCTTTAAATACAATATTACAAAAAATAGAAACAGCTGGTATTGGAGAAGCTACTATTGAAGATGGTACTACTCAATTTGTTGAAACTGAAAGTGGAAATTTAAATTTACTTACAATTGATTATACTGATGAAAGTAATAATTCATTTAGATATTGGTTAAGTTTTCCTGTAACTAAGAATGAAGATGGTAGTTATAGTGCTAAACTTAATAATAAGGATGCTAAGGTTTTAGCTAATAGTGATGGAAGTTATACATGTACTTGGGGAGATAATAATGAATTCTCTTTAAATGGTACAGTTCAAAATAATACTTTTAAGTATGAATGGGTTGGAGCTAATGATTTATATAATAAACCTGCTCCAAAGGCTACATTAAAAGATAGTAAAGTTAATTGGGATTTAAAAGATTTAGATGTTTTATTAAATGGAGTAACTTATACAGTTACATTTAATGTTTGGCCTAGTCAAGAAACTTATGATTTAATATCTGACTTAGATAACGGAATTAAAAAATATGATAAGTTAGATAAATCAATTACGGATGTTTTAGTAGATAATGGTAATGGATATACTTTACTTACTAATACTAAAGCTACTTTAACTTATACTGATACTAGAAATAATGATGGAAAACAAACAGCTACATATAAGAATCCAGATCCTGTTACTACAGGTGTATCTAAAATGGAAGTTGTTAAATCATGGGATAACGATTTAGATGAACATGATAATGAAGTTACTAAAGTAGAATTAAATGTTTTAAAAGGTACTTCTAAATATGGAAAAACAATTACTTTAACTGGTGATAAGGATTGGAAAGAAGAAGTATTTATTTCAACTGGTCTTATGAGTGTTATTAGAGATAAGGATAATAATATTGTATCTGCGATTGTTCGTGAAAAGGGACATGATTATACTTTTGAAGAAATAGAAGATGGAACTTATTATTGGGATTTAGATGTTGAAACTGTAAGACCTATGCTTATTAATGAAAATGATGAGATGGTTTTAAAAACATTTGTTAAAGTTACTGAAAATGCTCCAGTAATTGGAAATAGTAATGTAACTGTTGTAGATGGAGTTACTTACTTTAAGATAGATGGTAGTGTTTATTATATTAGAGAAGAAAATAGGGCTACGTTAAAAGCTACGAATATTCGTAGAAGTAATTTAAATATTACTAAGAGTGTTACTGGAAGTAGTGCCCCAGAAGATACTTTATTTGAATTTGATTTAACAGTTAATGATATTAATAATAATGATGTTTGGTTTTCTATATATGATCCAAAGAACGGAACTGTTAAAGATGATAAATATGTTAGTGCAGAAGATTTATTTAAGGAAAATGATGATAATGGTAACTTTAATGGTTATTATAGTGTTAAATCAGGAACTAAAGTAACTGTTAAAATGCAAGCTAATTGGAATTTAAGATTTACTAATTTGCCTACAGGATCTACTTATACTTTTGAAGAAAAGACAATGCCAGAAGATTTTGCTTTTGTTAAGGCAGAAGCTACTGATGTTAGTGCAAGAGTTGATTTATTACCAAATGGAGCTACTGATAATGGTGATGGAAGTTATACTGTAAATGGAGTAAAATATACTAAAGTAACTGAAAATGGTAAGATATATTATACTTATACAGGCGCAGCAAATATTAATGATAAGGTCGTATCAGGAAAGATATTTGTTGGTAATACTTCATATACTGTTAAGTTTACTAATGATTATTTAAAGACAGAAGTTAATGGTACTAAAGTTTGGGAAGATAATAAGGATCAAGATGGTATAAGACCAGAAAATATTACAATTAAATTAATAGCAAAAGTAGATGGTCAAGAAGTTACTGATTTAGGAGATACACAAGAAGTTAGTGGTACTGGAGAAAGATGGAATTTTAGTTTTAAAGATTTAACTAGATACTATAATGGAAAAGAAGTTGAATATTCAATAGATGAAGTTAAGGTTGATAATTATGAGACTACTAAAGAAATAGATAAAGATGGTAATTATATTATTACTAATACGCATGAACCAGAAAAGATTACAATTAGTGGTACAAAGACTTGGGTTGATGAAGATGATAGTAATCGTCCTAAAGAAATTAGTATTACTTTAACTGGTAAAGTTGGAGAAGATACTTTAGTTACAAAGAATGAAAAGGTTAGTGCTAAAGAAGATGGTACTTGGAGTTATTCATTTACTGGACTTGATAAATATAAAGTTGGAGCTGTAGGAGAAGAAATTATATATACTATTAGTGAAGATGCTTTAACTGAATATGATAGTAAAGTAGAAGGATATAATGTTACTAATACTTTAAAGACTAAAGAAGTAACTGTTACAAAAGAATGGAAAGATGATATTGATAAGAGTAATCGTCCTACTGAAATAACTGTAGAATTATATGCGGGTGATAAATTATATAAAACTGCTGTATTAAATGATAAAAACGAATGGACTTATAAGTTTACTGATTTACCTATGTATAAAAATCATGAGGAAGTTAAGTATAGTGTTAAGGAAGTTAATGTTACTGGATATAAATCAGAAGTATCTGGTAATGAAAAAGATGGATTTAAGATTACTAATACTTTAATTACTACAAATGTTAGTGGTACTAAATCTTGGGATGATAGTGATAACCAAGATGGTAAGAGACCAACTGAAGTAATAATTGATTTACTTGCTGATGGTAATGTAATTGCTAATACTAAGGCTACTAAAGATGGTGAATGGAAATATTCATTTACTAATTTACCTAAGTTTATAAGTGGTAAAGAAGTAACTTATAGCGTTAAGGAAAGAGCAACAACTGGATATACTGCTAGTTATGATGGATTTAATATTAAAAATACACATACTGTAGAAAAAACTCAAGTAAATACTACTAAAGTATGGGATGATAAGAATAATCAAGATGGTAAGAGACCTACTTCTATTACAATTAATTTACTTGCTGATGGTACAAAAGTTAGTAGTTGTACTACTAATAGTGAAAAAGGATGGGCTTGTTCATTTACTGGTCTTGATAAATATAAAGATGGTAAAGAAATTAGTTATACTATTACTGAAGAAGAAGTACCTGGATATACTACTAAAGTAGAAGGATATACTATTACTAATAGTTATGATCCTGCTAAGACACAGGTATCTGTATCTAAAGTATGGAATGATAATAAGAATCAAGATGGTAAGAGACCAGCATCTGTAACAATTAATTTGTTTGCTAATGATACTAAAGTTGATAATATTACATTAAGTGAAGAAAATAATTGGGCTTATACATTTACTGGACTTGATAAATTTGCTAGTGGTAGTGAAATAAAATATACAGTTAGTGAAGAAAAAACTAGTGTTATTACTGGTAAAGATGCTGCTGGAACTTATGCTTATAGTATTACTGGGAATGCAAGTTCTGGATACGTTATTACTAATACACATACTCCTGAAATTACTTCAGTAATTGGTAAAAAGAGTTGGGTAGATAGTGAAAATATTGAAGGACTTAGACCAACTGAAATCACTGTTAGATTAATGGTTGGAGAAAAAGAAATTGCTAATAATACTGTTAAAGAAGGTAGTGATGGTGAATGGACTTATTCATTTACTAACTTACCTAAGTATGAAAACGGTAAAGAAATAGAATATACTGTTAAGGAAGATGCAGTAGATAAATATGAAACATCTTATGATAAAAAGAATCCTTATATAATTGTTAATACTCATAGTCCTAAGAATATTACAATGAGTGTTAAGAAAGTATGGGAAGATACTTCTGTTGATGGTGTTAAGAATATTTATGGACATAATGAAAGTATTGAAGTTAGATTAGTTGGTAAGGTTGGAGAAACTGTTTATATTAATGAAACAACTACTTTAGATAAAGATAATGAATGGATGCATACATTCACTGATTTACCTGAATATCGTGAGGGAAAATTAATTAGTTATAGTTTTGAAGAAATTACTGATGTTAAAAATTATAGTGTAAAATTAACTAATAATGGTAATGATTATACATTTACTAATACTTATAGTCCTAAGACTACTACTATTAGTGGTGTAAAGACTTGGGTTGATGAAGAAGATAATGATGATATTAGACCTGATTCAATTGAATTAACTTTAACTGATAATTATAATAATGTTATTGCTACTAAGACAGTTACTAGTGAAGATGAATGGACTTATAGTTTTGAAAATCTTCCTGTATACGATAGTACTGGTGAAAAACTTGTTTATACTTTAACAGAAACTGATGTAGATGGTTATACAAGTAAGATTGAAGATTATAATGTTACTAATACACATGAAGTTGAAACAGTATCATTTAATATAACTAAGGTATGGAATGATAATGATAATAATGACGGTATTAGACCAGATAGTATTACTGTTAGATTACTTGGTGATGGTGTAGAAGTTGATAAGGCTACTATTGGTGAAGAAGATGGATGGACATATACATTTACGGCTAATAAATATGCTAATGGTAAAGCTATAGAATATACTATTGTTGAAGATGAAGTAGATGGATATACAAAAGAGATTTCTAAGGTTGATGATAATAACTTTAAAGTAGTTAATACGCATGCTAATGAAACTACTGAGATTACTATTACAAAGACTTGGGATGATATGGATGATATATCTGAAATTAGACCAGATAGTATTACTGTATATATCTATGCTGATAGTGAAGAATATAAAACTATTACAATTTCAAAAGATGATAATTGGGTTAAAACAATTAGTGATTTACCAAAATATAATAATGGTAAAGCTATAGAATATACTATTGGAGAAAAAGAAGTATTCGAATATGAAACTATTATAGATGGATTTAATATTACAAATAAACATGAATTAGGTAAAGGTAACGGACCTAGTGAAGAGCCAGAAATACTTCCACCACAAACTGGTGTTTATGATAATAGAAATAATTCAATAATATATATAGTATTAATAATATTTAGCTTACTTAATATTAATGTTATGTTTTTAAAAAATAATTAATAAAGACGCTTTAAATAGCGTCTTTTATTTGCTAAATATTGGCCTTTGCATATAATAATAGTGGTGATATAATGAAACCAATTATAGGTATTGTTTCAAGGTATGGAAAGTCTAATATGGGTAATGATATAGATATCATTTATTCTGATATTATATCTTCAGTTATTAGAAGTGGAGGAATTCCTATTGGAATTAGTAATAATATAGATGAATATTTAAATATATGTGATGGTTTTATTTTACAGGGCGGAGACGATGTTGATAATAATAATATTTTATTGTTAAAAAAAATAAATGAAAAAAATAAACCTGTCTTAGGAATATGTTTAGGAATGCAAGAAATGGGAGTATATAGTGAAGGAAATATAACTAATATAGATAATCATTTAGGTAATAAATTACATGAAATAATTATTGATAAAAATAGTTTATTATATAAAATTATTGGAGTAGAAAAAATGATTGTTAATAGTAGGCATAAATCATGTATAAATAATACTAAATTAAATGTATCTGGTATAGCTAATGATGGGATTATTGAAGCTATTGAAGATGATGGTAAAAGGTTCTTTTTAGGTGTACAATGGCATCCTGAAAATATGTATAATAATGATATTAATTCAAGAAAAATATTTGACTATTTTATAAAGATGTGCCATCATTAATATGTATACTATTAGAGGAAGTGAAATGATGAGGGTAGGATTATTTGATTCTGGTATAGGAGGCCTTACAGTTTTAAAAAGTTTAATTAAAAGATATCCAGAAAATGATTATATTTATTTTGGTGATACTTTAAACTTACCTTATGGATCTAAGAATAAGGAAGAGTTAAAGAGATTAGCTAAAAAAAATATAGAATTTTTATTAGATAAAAATGTTGATTTAATTATTATTGCTTGTGGAACAGTGTCTTCTAATTGTTTAGATTATTTAAAAGAAAACTATAGTATTCCAATAATTGATATTATTAGTCCTACAATTAAAGAATTAAATAATAATGAATATAATAGTATTGGAGTAATGGCTACTGAAGCAACAATTAATTCTCATATATTTAAAAATAATATTAATAAAACTGTATATGAAATTGCTACTCCTAAATTGGTTCCTTTAATAGAAGGTGTTAGTACTGATAATTTAAACGAGGTAATAAGAGAATATTTGGAAGATTTAATAGATAAAATAGATGTTTTAGTTTTGGGATGTACTCATTATCCATTAATATCTTTAGAAATAAAGAAAGTATTAGGAAATGATATTAAATTGTTAAATATGGCAGATTATATATGTATAGATAATAATGGTAAAGGAACAGTTGAAATCTATTTTAGTAAAGTAGATGAATTATTAATAAATAATGTTAAAAAAATATTAGGTAATACAATTAAAGTTAAAGAAATAGAATATTAATTTTTAGAATAGTATTCTATTTTTTCTTGATAGTTAATGAGAAATATAATATAATTATATAGAGGAGAATAGGTATGAGTGAAGGTAAATTAAAAATTCCTATGCATGTTGGAATAATACTTGATGGAAATGGTCGTTGGGCTAAAGAAAAGGGAATGAAAAGGACAGCTGGGCATTTAGCTGGATATAAAAACTTAAAGAGAATAAGCAAATATATTTTAAATAGTGGTACTAAATATTTAAGTGTTTTTGCGTTTTCAACAGAAAATTTTAATCGACCTATTGAAGAAGTAAATTATTTAATGAATCTATTTATTGAAGGTTTTAATAAAGATAGAAAATTTTTTATGAAAGAAAATATTAAGGTAGTATTTTCAGGAAGAAGAGAGAAACTTAGTCAAGAAGTACTTCATGCTATGGATAAAATGATGGAAGAGACTGAAAATAATACTAATGGTGTTCTTAATATTTGTCTTAATTATGGAGGTAGAGCTGAAATAGTAGATGCTGTTAATAAAATAATTAAGGATAATAAAGAGAATATTACTGAAGAAGAATTTAAAAAATATTTATATAGAGATTTACCTGATATAGATTTAATGATTAGAACTAGTGGAGAAATTAGAATAAGTAATTTTATGTTATGGCAAATATCATATGCTGAGTTATACTTTCCAAAATGTTATTTTCCAGATTTTAATGAACTGGAATATGATAGGGCAATTGAAGAATATACTAAAAGGGATAGACGTTTTGGAGGTACTTCTAAAAATGAATAGTATTAAAACAAAATTAGATATTGTATATAATGATTATGTTAAAAAAGATATAATTATTGCTCATATTGCAGATATTCATTTTAATAAAAATATTAGTAATAAGAAATTAGATAAGATTAGTAATTATATTAATAAGATAAAAGCTGATTATGTTATGATTACTGGAGATATAATTGATGATCCTAAGATTATTAATGATAAAGTAAAAATTAAATGGTTAGTTAGTTTTTTAACTAGTATAGCAAAGAATAGTAAAGTTATTATATCTTTAGGGAATCATGATATTATTAATGAAGAAGATTATAAATTTTTTAATAAGATAAATGATTTATATAATATTTATGTATTAAATAATAATAGTTATCAAGATGATTTTATTTATGTTGG
>CAMOFW010000013.1 GCA_946613765.1 uncultured Mycoplasmatota bacterium | reverse complement strand
ATATAAGATGTTTAAATTATGTATTTTATAATTAACATATTTTAATGATATTATTTCTTGATTGTTTGATAATAATTTTATAGTAGTATCATCTTGTGTTACTTTTAAATCTTTATTAAATAATAATTCACTATATTTAATATCTTCAATTCTTAGTGATGAAGATTTTCTTCTAAAATTATGTCCTAATTCTTTAGTGTAATCATATTCATCAAATACTATATAATTATCAATGTTATTATCTTTAACGTATTGTTTTATGTCTGTAGATTTTGAATCATAGTTTTTAGTTCTAATTATATCTTTAATATAGTTATTTAAACCATATAATCTAAATAATGATTTTATTTCTTCATCTGTTTTATTATCTTTAGATGTTATAACTAATTTAGAAGAGAATAGTTCTAGTAGTTCAGTTAGAATACCGACTGATATATTATCAATATCGTAGAAGAATTTAGCTAAATCTTCAGTATTAATTTTTTCATATATACAATCATTATATTTGATTGATAAATATTCTTTTGTTTTAGTAATATCATGTTTAGTATATTCATTTGCATCTGTTTTAACTAGTGAATCACTATCAATAAAAATAATATTTTCTTTAGTTTGTTTTGTTTCTCCTTTCAAGAATAATTTGTTTTTTTGCATAATAATACCTCCCTTAAATCTATAAAAAAATTTCATATGTAAAAAATATGAAATTTATTTAGTCATTTCTTGATATTTACCAAGTAGTGCTGCTTTTAATTCAGAGTCTTTTTCTCCGAAGTCAGTTTCAATATCAATAACTCTTAATACTTCTTCAAAAGAAGTTTCACCTTGAAGAACTTTAAGTAATCCATCTTGTAGGATAGATTTTACATGTGATTTTTCATAAACTAATTCTCTTAAGTCATCTTCTCTCATGTTGTTAACAATAGCGTCTCTGATTTCTTGGTTTAATTCTAAAACTTCGTGTACTGGAACACGACCTAAATATCCTTTAATACAATTTTGACATCCAACTGGTTCATATACTGCATCAACTTTTCTTCCTAATGCTTTTTCAAATACAATTTTTTCGTATTGTGTTGTTGGTCTTGCTTTTTTACATTTAGGACAAAGTTTTTTAGTAAGTCTTTGTGAAACAATACCAGTTAAGGCTGAACCTAATAGGTAACGTTCAACATCCATATCTAAAAGTCTTTCAATTGTATTTAATGTATTGTTTGTGTGGATAGTTGATAAAACTAAGTGACCAGTGATGGCAGCACGTACAGCAATACGAGCAGTTTCATCATCACGAATTTCTCCGATCATTATTACATCTGGGTCTTGACGTAAGATACTTCTTAGTGCAGCTGCAAATGTAAGTCCGATATCACTCATAACTTGAACTTGGTTTATTCCAGCAACTTTCATTTCTACTGGATCTTCAACTGTTATAACATTTGTTTCAATTTTATTTAATTTTTGTAGCATTGAGTATACAGTTGTTGATTTACCTGAACCAGTGGCACCAGTTACTAGGATAATACCGTTTTGAGCATTTAACATATTTTTAATTGTTTTTAAATTTTCACTAGAAAGTCCAATTACTTCTAAACCATCTAAACTTCTTGAATAGTCTAAGATACGGATAACGATTTTTTCTCCGTTAACTGAAGGAAGGGAAGAGACACGCATGTCTATTGGATTTCCGTCAAATTCCATTTTTATAGCACCATCTTGTGGTAATCTTGTTTCTGTAATATTCATACCAGCGATGATTTTAATTCTTGTTGATAAGTTCTTTTTTACATGTTCAGGTACAATAGCATATAAAACTAATTCACCATCGATTCTGATTCTAACGTTAAGGTCAGTTTCAGCTGGATCAAAGTGAATATCTGAAGCTCTTTTTTCATAAGCGTCAGTAATGATTTGATTAACTAAATCTACGATAGGAATCTTATCGTAGTCGAACTTATGAAATATTGGACTTTTTTTAGCTTCTTCGTTCATATTCCTCACCGTACCCTTTTATCCTAATATCCATTATACTATTTTAGGTGAATTTTATCAATATTATTTACTTAAATTTTGGTTGACATTTGTTGACATATTTGATACATTATACTTGTAATTTTTGAGATGGAAAAAGAAAGGAGAGGTGAGTTCCATGATTAGATTATTTTATAACATTACAATTAATAAAGATTATAACTTTTCATGGGATTTAAGTCTCTAATATTTTTGTGTATAAAAAATATCACTTAAATCCTATGAACTAGGATTTTTATTTTTAAAAAAAGGGAGAGTGATATTATGTCGAAGGTTGAAAAAGCCGAGGAAGAAAAGAAAAAAACGCTAAAAGATTATATTAATAGTGCTAAACCTTTATTGATGTATTTTGATAAATATAAAGGTAAATTATTATTTTATTCTATTTTATTATTTATTTTTAATATGTCTTTTGTATTTACAGGTTATTTAATAGGTGCTGCTACTGAGGCTGTAACATTATTAGATGTAAGAAAAGGATTATTTTACTTATTTATTTACTTTTTAATTTCTATTGTTTCTAATTTAGTTATTGAAGTAGTTTATTATTTATTTAATAAAGTACAAACATTAATAGCAAGAAGAATTGGACTTGATGTTTATAATAAAACATTAAAGTTACCTGCTAGAGCTTTTGAAGATTTATCTACAGGTGAGTTAGTTAACAGAGTTACTAGTGATACTGAAAGTATTATAGGTATTTCACAAAAGTTAGTAGAAATGGTATCTAGAATAATAGCAGCAGCTTTAATTCTAGTATACATATTTATTAATTCTTATATTGTAGGATTTGAAATAATAATATTTTTAGTAGTTTATTATTTTATTGTTAAATATTATACTAAGAAATTAAAGAAATATAGAGAAGAAACTAAAAAGGAAAATGATAAATATACATCATTAACTACTGAATCAATTAGGGGTATTAGAGAAATAAAAACTTTAGGAATTGTAAATAGAGTTTATTCAAGAGTTGATGAAGTAGTTAAAAGATTAACTAAGGTTAGTTTTGAAGGAATGGAAGAAACTGTTAAGTATGATTCTATAAGTAATATAATGTGTGGTATTTTAGAAAGTTTAGTATTTATTACTTGTGCTGTATTAGTAGGTATAGGTAAGAGCAATATAACATTCTTTATAGCTATGACATATTATGTTTATAGATATACTTGGATTATTCATTCAGTAACTGATTTTTCTAAAGATATGGCAAGAATTTTTGTATCATTTAATAGAGTAACTGATATATTACATAATAAATTATATGAAGATGTTAAATTTGGTGATAAAGAATTAAAGAATATAAAAGGGGTAGTAGAATTTAAAAACGTTACATTTAATTATCCAAATGAAGGAGTTATATTAAATGATTTTAGTATTAAATTTGAACCAAATAAAAAGATAGCAATTGTTGGTGCATCTGGTGGTGGTAAAACTACAATATTTAACTTATTAACTAGATTATTTGATACTAACAATGGATCTATTACAATAGATGGAATAGATATTAAAGAATTAAATGAAAAGTCATTAAGAAATAATATCTCAATTATTAGACAAGAACCATTTATCTTTAATATGTCTATAAAAGATAATTTTAGAATGTTAGATGAAAATATAACATTAAAGGAAATAAGAAAGTATTGTAAACTAGCATCAATTGATGATTATATAATGTCTTTACCTAAAAAATATGACACTGTTTTAGGTGAAGGTGGAGTTAATTTATCTGGTGGTCAAAAGCAAAGAATTGCAATAGCAAGAACATTATTAAAGAAATCTAAAATTATTTTAATGGATGAAGCTACATCTGCTTTAGATAATGCTTCTCAAAAAATAATCAAAGATTCTATCGATGTTTTAGCAAAAGATCATACAGTTTTAATCGTTGCTCATAGATTATCTACAATTATAGATGCTGATGAAATATATGTTATTGAAAATGGTAAAGTGTTAGATCATGGAACACATGAATCTTTAATGAAGAGTTGTAAATATTATCAAAAATTACATACAATCGAAGATAAGATTGTTTAAAAGAAGTAAGAATAACTTACTTCTTTTTTTTATTTTTGTAAATAATTAGCACATAAACTTGACAAGTGCTAAATATAATAGTAATATATTGTTAGCATTTTAATTAAGTGAGTGCTAAAAGAGGGTGATTACTTTGAATCAAAGACAAAGTGAACTGTTAAAGGCTATTGTAGAAACATACATTAAGACTGCAGTTCCGATTGGATCAAAATCACTTTGCAAGAGGTTTAAGTGTTCTTCAGCTACAATCAGAAATGATATGGCTAAACTTGAAAGTCTTGGATATATTGAAAAAAATCATATATCTAGTGGTAGAATTCCGTCGGAAGAAGGTTACAAATATTATGTTGAGAACCTAATGGAAGTCAAAGAACTTACGGGTGAAGATGTATTACAACTACAAACTGTATTTTCTAACTCTAAATTAGAAGTTAGTGATGCTATAGAAAAGTGTGTTGATATCATTAGTGATATTACTAACTATACATCTATAATACTTGGTAGTACATCTAAAGATAATACACTTCAACAAGTAAGTGTAATTCCTTTATCAGATAATAAAATAGTAGCTTTAGTTTGTACAGATAAGGGTATTGTTGAAAATAAACAATATACATTACCTGATGACACTATGATTTCAGAAGTTGTTAAAACTTCGGAGATTATTAATAAGATGCTAATTGGTATTCCAATTAATGAAGTATCAAAAAGATTAGAATTTGATATTAAACCTATTATAGCTAAAAAGGTTAAACAATATGAACAAATATATTCAATCTTTTATGATGCATTTAATGACTTTGCTAAGAATACAAGCAATGTTCATATGTCTGGTCAAGTTAAATTATTACATCAAAGTGAATTTCAAAACTCTGAAGACATTAAGAGAATACTTTCTAAGTTTGATGATGAAGACATCGTTAAAAGAATAGAAAGTAAAGATAATGGTATTAATGTTTATATTGGTGATGATAGTGAATTTGATAAAGATGTTACTGTTATTAAAACTAAATATCACAAGAATGGTGAAGAAGGAACTATAGCTGTTATTGGTCCTAAGAGAATGGAATATGATAGAGTTATAGGATTACTTAAATACATCAGTGATAATTTAAATGACGAGGAGGATAATTAATGAAAAAGCAAAAGAATTGCGAATGTGATGAAAATTGCACTTGTGGTTGCCAAGATGGCAAAGAATGTACTTGCAATGAAGAATGTCATTGTGATGAAAAAGAGTGCAAAAATCATGATAAAAAGAAAAATAAAAAAGATGAAATAAAAGAAATCTCTGAAAAGTATGAAAATGTTATTAGAGATTTAAGTGATAAAGTACTTAGACTTAGTGCTGAAATTCAAAATATTGGTAAAAGACATAATGAAGAAGTTCAAAATATGTTTAAATATGAAGGATTAGATTTCATTAAAGATATTTTACCAATAGTAGATAACTTTGAAAGAGCTATCGAAATGGATAAGTCTGTTAATGAAAAATATTTAGAAGGTTATAAGATGATTTATTCTAATCTTTTAAGTATTTTAGAAAAATATGAAGTAAAAGCAATTGATTGCCAAGATAAGGAATTTGATCCTAATACTATGGAAGCAATTATGACTGAACATGTAGATGGTGTTGAACCAAATTATGTGTTAATGGTACTTCAAAAAGGTTATATGTATAAAGATAAGGTTATTAGACATGCCTTTGTAAAAGTGTCTGAATAATGAAAGGATGATAAATTATGAGTAAAATTATAGGTATAGATTTAGGTACTACTAACTCATGTGTTAGTGTACTAGAAGGTGGAGAAGCTAAGGTTATTCCTAATAAAGAAGGAAATAGAACAACTCCATCAGTATTTGCTATCAAAAAAGATGGTGAAGAATTAGTTGGTGAAACTGCTAAAAGACAAGCTGTTACTAATGTAGATAACACTGTTTCATCAATAAAAAGAAAAATGGGAACTAAGGAAAAAGTTAAAGTTAATGGAAAAGATTATACTCCAGAAGAAATTTCTGCTAAGATCTTAATGAACTTAAAAGAAAGTGCTGAAGCATATCTAGGTGAAAAAGTAACTAAGGCTGTTATTACAGTTCCTGCATATTTTAATGATGCACAAAGACAAGCAACTAAAAATGCTGGTAAGATTGCTGGTTTAGAAGTTGAAAGAATTATCAACGAACCAACTGCATCTGCACTAGCTTATGGTATTGATAAACAAGAAAATGCACACACTGTTTTAGTTTATGACTTAGGTGGTGGAACATTCGATGTTTCTATCCTTGAATTAGGTGATGGTGTATTTGAAGTTAAATCTACTGCTGGTAATAACCATTTAGGTGGAGATGATTTCGATAAATCTATTATGGATTATTTAGTAGCAGAATTTAAAAAAGATAATGGTGTAGATTTATCTAAAGATAAAATGGCAATGCAAAGAATTAAAGATGCTGCAGAAAAAGCTAAGAAAGATTTATCTGGTATGACTACAGCTCAAATTTCTATTCCATTTATCACTCAAGGAGAAGATGGACCTCTACACTTAGATGTTACATTAACAAGAGCTAAATTCGAAGAAATCAACCATGATTTATTTGAATCAACATTAATTCCTGTTAGAGATGCATTAAAAGAAGCTGGATTAAAAGCTAGCGAAATTGATAAAGTATTATTAGTTGGTGGTTCAACAAGAATTCCATATATTCAAGAATTAGTTAAGAAAGAATTAGGAAAAGAACCATCTAAAGAAGTTAACCCTGATGAAGCAGTTGCTATGGGTGCTGCTATTCAAGGTGGTGTATTAACTGGTGAAGTTGATGATTTAGTATTACTTGATGTTACTCCATTATCACTTGGTTTAGAAACTATGGGTAATGTTATGACAGTATTAATTCCAAGAAATACTACAATTCCTACAAGTAGATCACAAGTATTTAGTACTGCTGTTGATAATCAACCTGCTGTAGACATTCATGTATTACAAGGTGAAAGACCAATGGCCAGTGATAATAAGACTTTAGGAAACTTCCAATTAACTAACATTCCACCAGCACCAAGAGGAATTCCTCAAATCGAAGTTAAATTTGATATTGATGCTAATGGTATTGTTAATGTTACTGCTAAAGATTTAGGAACTAATAAAGAACAATCTATTACAATTTCTAACTCATCTAATTTAACTGATGAAGAAATAGAAAGAATGAAAAAAGAAGCTGAGGCTAATAAAGAAGAAGATGAAAAGAGAAAGGCTGAAGCTGATGCTAGAAATGAAGCAGATGCTATGATTTTCCAAACTGAAAAAGCTATTAAAGATTTAGGCGATAAAGTTAGTGAAGATGATAAGAAAGATGCTGAAAGTAAGATTGAAGAATTAAAGAAATCTTTAGAAGGTAAAGATGTTGAAGACATTAAGAATAAGACTAAAGAATTACAAGATGTAGCAATGAAGATGAGTCAAAAAGTTTATGAAGAAGCTGCTAAGGCTCAACAAGCTGCACAAAATAATAAGTCATCAGAATCAACTGATAAAAAAGATGATGTTCAAGAAGCAAAATATGAAGAAAAGTAAGTAGTTAGGTTCTAGGAAACTAGAACCTTTACTGCTAATAAAGGAGTTAATATGCAAAAATATAATAATAGAAGTGAAGTTCCAGAACAATATAAATGGGATTTAAAAGAATTATATCCTAATATAGAATCTTTTAATAAAGATTTTGATATTGCTAAAAGTAATGTAGATAAATTATCAACATATAAAAATTGTACTAAAGATAGTAATAAGTTATATGAGTTTTTAAAATTAGATACTGATACTATAGCTTTGTTATATAGATTAAATGTATATGCGTTTTTGGTTAATGATCAAGAATTAGGTGTTTCAGAAAATATGGAAAGAATGAATAAAGCTGAAGATTTAGAAACTAAGTATTCTAATGCAACTGCATTTTTTTCATCTGAATTGTTAGAGTTATCTAAAGAAGAATATGATAAGTTATTTGATAATGATAAATTATTAGAATTTAAAGCTATATTAGATGATGTATATAGAGCTAAGGAACATATTTTATCTACTGATAAAGAAATAATAATTAATGAACTTAATAGTGCTAGTCCTAATTTTGATAGTGCTTCTTCAACTATGTTAAATAAGTTACATGATTATGGAACTATTAATATCGATGGTGAAGAAGAAAAGATTACTCCAACTAATTTGGATAGATTTTATAAAAATGAAAATAAGGAAATAAGAAAAGAAGTTAGAGAAAAGTATAATAAAGTATTAAGACAATATGCTGATATGTCTGCAATATTATTAAATGGATATGTTAAGAGTAATATTACAAATTGTAAGTTACATAATTATAAAGATGCATGGGATGCTAAATTATTTAATAATAAGATGCCTCAATCAGCTTATGATGCATTAATTAGTGCAGTAGAAGAAAATGTTGATAAGTTACAAAAGTATTTTAAGATATTAAAAGAAACTAAAAATTTAGATACATTAGATATGTGTGATTTAAATCTTGAGATGGTTAAACTAGATAAAGAATATTCTATTGAAGATGCTCAAGAGTTATGTTTAAATTCTATTAAAGTATTAGGTGAAGATTATTATAATCACTTTAAAAAAGTATTTGATAATAGACATATAGATTATGCTTGTTATCCTGGTAAATGTTCTGGTGGTTATTGTGCTTCTGGTTTAGATTTTGAATCTAGAATATTAATGAGTTATAACTATGATTTAACTTCTGTATCTACTATTATTCATGAAGGTGGACATGATGTTCATCATCAATATTTAATGGAAAATAATCCTAAACAATATAGAGAAGTTGGATCTTTAATAGCAGAAGTAGCATCATTAACTAATGAATGTTTATTATCTTCTTATTTAGCTAATAATGGTAAAGATAAGAAAGAACAATTAAAAGGAATTGAAAATATACTTGATGTAATAGTATCTAATTTATTTGGTGCTGTTAGAGAAGGTAAAATGGAATTAGATTTCTATAATTATGTTAATGATGGTAATTATATTACTGCTGATTATATGAATAAATTAACTATAGATAGTATTGATAAATATTATGGAGATATAGTTAATAAGGATGAATATGCTGGTCTATCATGGGCTAGACGTAGTCATTATTATATGAATTATTATTTATTTGCATATGCTTTTTGTATTTCAATAGCATCTTATGTTGCTAGTGAAATATTATCTGGTAATAAGGAAATGTTAGATAAGTATATTAAATTCTTATCTACAGGAGGAGATAAAGATAATGTTGATATCTATAAAGTATTAGGTATTGATATTAGTGATAAACAAGTTTATATAAAAGCTATTAATTATTTTGATAGTTTATTAGATAAATTCGTTGAATTAAGAGACGAGGTGAAGTAATTTGGCAAAAAAAGATTATTATGAAGTTTTAGGCGTTGATAAGAATGCTTCACAAGCAGAGATAAAATCGGCCTTTAGAAAGATGGCTAAGAAATATCACCCTGATATTAATAAAGAGGAAGGTGCTGAAGCTAAATTTAAAGAAGTAGGAGAGGCATATTCTGTATTAGGTGATGAACAAAAAAGAAAACAATATGATCAATTTGGTCATGCTGCGTTTGAAAATGGTGCTGGTGGTAATCCATATGGTAACTATGGTGGATTTAGTGGCTTCCAAGGTTTTGAAGATATTGATTTAGGTGATATCTTTGAAGACATGTTTGGTGGTGGATTTGGTTTCTCATCAAGAAGAGGTACTAAAAAGAATAGAGCTAGAAAAGGTGATGATACTCTAGTTAGAGTTAATTTGACTTTTGAAGAAGCTATATTTGGATGTAAAAAAGAATTAAAATTAGATTTAGATGAAGACTGTGACAACTGTAATGGCAAGGGTGGATTTGACGAAAAGACTTGTTCAACTTGTGGTGGTACTGGTAGAGTTGTTAGTCAAACACAAAGTATATTTGGTGTAATTCAACAACAAACTACTTGTCCAGATTGTGGCGGTAGTGGTAAAACTTTTGGAAGAGTATGTTCTGATTGTAATGGACATGGTCATGTTACTAAGAATAAAACTATTGAAGTTGATATACCTGCAGGTGTAGATAATGGATCTGAACTTAGAATTACTGGTAAAGGATCTAAGGGATTTAATGGTGGACCTAATGGTGATATTTATATTCAATTTAAGGTTAAAGAACATGCTATATTCCAAAGAGAAGGTGACGACATTTATTTAGATTTACCTATAACTATTGCTGAAGCTGTATTAGGATGTAAAAAAGAAATACCTACTGTATATGGTAACTTAGTTATTGAAATTGATGCTGGTACTCAATCTGGTACTAAGTTAAGAATTAAATCTAAAGGTGTAGAAAATGTTAGAACTGGAAGAAAAGGAGATATGTACGTTATAGTTAATGTATTAATTCCTGAAAAATTAGATAAACAACAAAAGGAATTATTTAAAGAATTGGCTGATACTAATTTAAGAACAAATAGTGAATTTAAAACTATTGACAAGTATTTATAGTTAATATATAATACATTTCTTGTTGGGGGAAAGTGTGATGCAAGATAAGAAATGTCAACATGAAATGTGGTTTGCAGGAGTTTTAGATGGATTAACTGCTGTTAGTCAATGTAAATGTTTAGATTGTGGATTAGAAAAAGTAATCTCTATTCAAAGTATTGGAAGAGAGAATATTGTTAGTGTTAATAAGCACTACAATGAGTTTAATCCTGTTACTTTTGAACGTGCACAAAAAGCGTATAAAGAGCTAAAAAAGGTAAATTCTGTTTCTGCAAAAATTAGAATTAGAAAAAAGTACGATATTTAATAGTATCGCACTTTTTTTATTTCTTTATATTTTATTGTATTTATGATAAAATATTTAAAGTGAAGGTGGTGTAAAAAGATGAGTGATAAAAACGATAATAATAATAACACTACCAATGGATTACCTAGACAACCTAGGGGTATTGATCCTATGAATACTTTTAATGATAATAATGATATAGAAAATGAAGAAATTGAACCTTCTGTTAATGATATTCCTGATATTGATGAAGATATAGAAGATTTAGATAATAATGAAAATGTAGTAATGAATAATCAACTTCAAAATGCTAGACAAAGAAATAGAGCTAGTTCTTCTAAATTACCTAGTAGGGATTCTTTATCACAAACAATTAGTAATAAATTAAGTAATTTAAGAAATAATAATAAAAAGAAAAATGAAGAAAATCAAGATGATAAGAATAAGCAGACTACTGCTAATAATAAAGCTAAAGATGCAGCAAGTAAAATGACTAGTGCCGTTGGTGCTGCTAATCAAGTGTTAAATAAAGCAAAAGAAGAGGGAGAGGGAGTAGCTCAAGCTGCAACTCAAGTTGCTAAAGAAAAAAGTAAAGCTATTGTTAGAAAAAAGATATTTGTATTTTTAGTTGAAAAGGTATTACCTTTCTTATTACCATTTCTTGGAATAGCACTTTTGGTTTTGATTGTAATATTAGTTATATTTATTATTACGTCATCTATTTCGGATGAAAAGATTAGTGTTACTAATATGTATCTTAATTATTGTGATTATGTTAAGGTAACATGGGAAGAATGGGAAGGAACTATTAAAGTAGAAAAAGAAGAAACAGTTACTAATAAAGAATATTTAGCTTATCAAATGGCCCTTAAAGATTATAAAGAAATAGATAATGAAGAGGTATTAAGAGCTTTAGCTATTATTTATAGAACTAATTTATATTATAATTCTAATAATATGGCAGGGGATACATGTGAATTTGAAATAGATCAACCTTATTTTGATGCTAGTGAAGATGATGAAAATCAAGTGATATTTGATGCTATTGATTATACTCATAATAAAGTATTCTCTTTAGATCCAATAAATTTAAGTGAATTAAAAGTAGATGATAATTTTACTTATAAAGAAGTTACTACAACTTATGATGGAGAAGTATATGTATTATCACAAGATGATATGTATTATATAAAAGATTGGATTGATTCTCATGTTGATTCTAGTTATATTGAGCAAGGTGATGCGCAAGAGGATAGTTTTTCTCCATGGGCAGCTTGGTATTT
The DNA here is from genome assembly GCA_946613765.1 of uncultured Mycoplasmatota bacterium. Classification (GTDB taxonomy): domain Bacteria; phylum Bacillota_I; class Bacilli_A; order RF39; family UBA660; genus RUG12834. The sequence continues at coordinate 1,886 of CAMOFW010000013.1, read as the reverse complement.
AGTTGAAAAAATGGATCAAAATTATCATGGTATTTTATATCATTTCTATGATTGGAAGGCTACTGGAAAGGGACACATTTATAATGTTATAAAATTTGGTGGTTCTGGTGATGCTTATGGTAGTTATTGTAGTGATATTTCTTTAACTAGTACTACATTATCTAGAGAAGAATTTATTAGTTATGTTATGTCTAATGTTAATAATGGAGCATTTATATCAAATGCTGGTAGAATATATGATATTTCAGTAGAAAATAACTTTAATCCAGAAATGGTTGTAGTTAGAGCAATTAGTGAAGGTTTTGATCCAGGTGGTTCATCTAATAACTACTGGGGTTTAGGTTGTTATAATGGTGCTAGTGCAAAGCAATGTACTCAATATCCTTCATTTGATGCTGGTGTTATGGGATTTATTAACAATATAAAAGGGCATAATTATGCTACTGCTTATCAAATGATGATGAAATATGCTTATATAGGTCAATATTGGTTTAATCCAGGTGGATCTGGTAAGGGTGGATGTTATTATTTTCCATATATAAGGGAGAATTTAAGTCCTGAAAGACAAAGTGTGGTTGAAGCTGCTTGTGCATCAGGAAATACTTGTACGGGATCTGAGTCTGGATGTGTTCCTACTACTGATGAAGATCAAAGTGCTTATGCTAAATGGCAAGTTTCTAAGATGAGTGCGACTAGACAACAAGTATTTAATTTAAGTGAAGATTCATGTACTGAAGAAGGAGATGCTGTTGCTACTGGTGATTTATTAACACTAGGTAAGAGAGTTGCAGATTATGCTGTTGCTACATATGATAGTTGGGGTTATTCACAAGCTAATAGACATCAAGATGGTTATGTAGATTGTTCTTCAATGGTATCTAGAGCTTATGGTCATTTTAGTTATAAGATTTATGATAGTTCAGATACATCAGGTGAAATATATAGATGGTGTGAAAAGAATGGTAAAGTTATTTCTAGTGGTAGTTTATCTGTTGGAGATTTGATATTCTATGCAGGCAATGGTTATGCTAATAGCGAGAATTATAAAAGTATAGGACATGTATCATTGTATATTGGCAATAATCAAGAGTTTGCTGCGCATGGTCAATATTGGAGTAATGGTACATCAAGACCACAAGCAGATCAAGTAAGTGTATCTTTATATAAAGGTAATGGTACATATTTCTGTAGACCAGCTAAATAGGAGAAAAAGATATGAGAAATATAAAAGGGTTAGTAATTGCAATTGTATTATTTGCTATATATGGGTTAGTTATGTACTTTGTTCTTGGTAAACCAGAACAAGGTACATCAACTAGCACTAGTACACCAACAAAAACTACAACTTATTATATGGTTGTTGGTGAATCAGGTATATATAAGTATGAAAAAGATAGATTTATTAAATCTAATAAAAATGCAATAGAAGCATTACAAAATATGAAAGTATTTATTAATAATAAGTATTATGGTAATTATAGATTAAAATATGTAGCTAAATGGAATTTATTAAATGATAAATATGAATTTGTTTCTTATAAAGGTAGTTTACTTGCAGTATCTGATGATTTTGAAGTAGTTCCTAGAGAATATACTGTTAGAGAAATAAATGATGATGATAAATATTTATTATTACAAAATTATGGTATTAGTTCATTTAAATATTTAACTACTAATGAAGTAGTAGATATTGATTTAGATAAAAATGGTGTTGAAGATGAAATAATAGTGTTATCTTCAATGGTTGATAATGATAATATTAATAATTATTATAGTTTAGTTATATTAAAATATAATAATGAGGTTATTACTTTAATAGATGAAAGAAAAGAAGAAGCTATATATGTTTATGATATTAATTCTATAAATAATATTTTAGATAATAG
>CAMOFW010000012.1 GCA_946613765.1 uncultured Mycoplasmatota bacterium | reverse complement strand
AATCATACAAGACACATTAGTCTATGTATAGATCTATATGAAAGGAGGGCGTTTTGTGATAGATAAACGCAAAATGAAAAAGCAAGATATTGAAAGGATAATTGATAGTGTATTTGATAAAGATGAAATACTAACTAAATATGGTGATAAAGAATCATTTAAAAATCTTTATTATAATAAAGTTATAAAAAGATTAAAAGATGGATACATTTATCGATTCACTAGAGAACAATATCAAACATCTATTAGATTATATTTTTATTATAGTCAAGAAAAGAACATTTATAACATATTAGCACTAGCTAAAATCGAGGAGGTGTTATTTAATGATTGAGTGTATAACAGGTTTAAAACAAATAGCACGCAAGTATAAAACATGTATAGAAAATAATCTTGATTTTAGACTAAGTGATAGAGATTTAGCAATTTTGAAGAAAAGCATATATTATTTATCATTAATAGATTCATTAGTTAAACAATGGAATAAAGAAAAACAAGAAAAAGGGATGAAATAATGTTATTAGGTTTAATTTTAGCTCTAATAGTATGGACATTAACAACATTAGTGGTGATAGCATATGAATAGTTTATTAGTTATAATACCATTAGTAATTTTAGTTATATTATTAACTTTATTATTAATATTACCAATTTGTATTATTAGTTTAATAAATAAAGGATAGTGATAAAGAGTGAGTGATAAAGAATTGTTAATAAAAGAATTGATAGTAAAGGATTTCAATGAAATATTAGTAAATGAATTTTGTACAGATTGGAAAGAAAAAAGATTATATATTGAATTATTAGTTAGAGCAACTCATTTTGATTACTTATTAAATTATATACAACAAAAAGATAATATCATAAAAGAAGTGAGAGAGTATATAGAGAATAATTTATATGGAGATTATGGATATGAATGCAAACAAAGTAAAAAAGAACTTTTAGAAATATTAGATAAAGGAGAATAAATAATGCAGTATTGGTTATATGCTTTTAAATGGGGAGAAGGTAATTTGTTAATAGCAAAATGTGAAACATTAGAAGAAGCAAGAATAGAAATGGATAGATTAGATAGAGATGAATATGAGTATGCAGATATAGTTGCTATGGAATGGGAAAAAGAACCAAAATTAGTAAGTAGTTGTAATTTTGAATATGAAAAAGGGAAAACAAAAGTAAAAAGATTAATAAAGGAGAATAAATAATGAATAAATATTTAGGATATTTTCTTATATTTGTATGTATCTTCATGATAATTGTATTATGTATCTATTTAGGTATATCTATTGATAAAGATATTAGAGGTGGTATTTGTGAAAAAGGTTATATTGTATCTTATAAATCTTGAAACATTGGATATATTTAGAAAAGAATTTGATACAGAATTTGATAGAGATAAATTTATAAGAAAATTAAAATATAGTAAAAAGATAAAACCTTTACATCATTATGTTAATGATATATAATTATATTGGTGTCTATAAAGGCACATTAAATCAAACAAATTATGCAGTGCTACCTTATAGGTAGCATTAGAGTAGATATTATAGGTGCATAGAAATATGTACCAACTTACTGAATAAGTCTTTATATCTATTCTAATGGTGCTTATAAAAGGCATTATGTAAAATCATATGTAAAATAAAAATAAAGTGAATCAAAACACTTTATTTTTTATTTTTTCTATGATAAATTTAAATCATAGAAAGGGTGATTAATTTATGAAAAAATTATTAATTATTAGTTTATTTATTTTATCTATATTAATGATAACATCAATAATAGGTAACTCATTACAAACAATATTTGCAGGGTGCTTATTATTTATATTATCTGGTCTATCATTAAACTAAAGAGCTGTGTTATCCAGCTCTTGTACATCTATGTATAAATCATAGATATATGAAAGGAGTAATTAGTATTTAATAATTAGGGGTTACTAATTACACTTTTATTATACAATAAAATCTATATTTTAGCAATATTTAATATTTTAAATATATCAAACATTAATGTCTTTAATTTTAATGATTCATATCTTAGACAACCATATTCATACATTTTAGTTAGTATATTTACTTTATTACGAGAATATTTATTAGATAGTACAATCATGTTAGGTTTATGATCATTAGTTGTTATAGCATATTTTAAAGGAAAATTTTGGTCAACTTTAGAAGTTATATACATTAGACCTAATTTACCATCACACCAAACACCTATATTTTCATTTTTATAGACTAAAGTAAAACAGTAATAACTATTAGGTGTTTTTGATTCAATAAATTCATAATTATCATTTACAAAATCACCATCAATAGCATATTTAGAAAATTCTGTACCATCTATTATTTTAGCAAAACGTGTTTCTTTTTTATGTGATTTAAACTCTTCTAAATCAGTTAATTCTACAACCATATCACCATTTTTAAAAGTCCAGAATCTTTTATTCTTATCAACTTGTAAATCAAAAAATAAGAAATATGGGTTTATCAATGTAACACTATTAGCCATGAATAATACACGAACATTATTACGATCACGTGCTATAGTTTCATATAGTCCTAAAAATGCATTAACTTCATTAGGTAAATAATGTAGGGTAGATTTTTCAAGTATAAACTCATCAAAACCTATTTTATTAACATTAGGATATGCTACAGACTTTTTAGTTATAGCTGTAGATAATGCAATATAAAAACCAGCAACTTCGCCATCAATAATAAATTTACCATGTCCAATTTTAAATTCATGTTCTGGATATTTTTTAATCATATCATCAAAAAAGTTACCTATGTCTTTAAATTCAGTTTTATATCTACGTACATAGACAAATTGGCTACCAGTTTTTAAAAAATCACTAATAGCCCAGTCTTTGAATTGGAAAGTCTTACCCGTGCCCCTTTCTCCAACAACGAAGTTAAATAGTGCATTATAAGATAATAAATCATTACGTGAATAATACATTTATACCTCTTTTAAGTATTTTGCTTTAATTAGACTATCATGACCAGATATATTTAAAACAGCACTATCACCAATTATACCAGTTACAGTATAAGTATGATTATTTCTAACATAACTTTTACCACCTGTTAGTATCTGGTCTTTAGTTTTATTACCTTTTTTATCACACTCAATAAAATCATTTGCTTTTATCCAGTCATAAGGTTTAGCTTTAGTTTTATATGCTTTAACACTACAACCAGTTAGTTTAGTACAACCAAACATATTATTACCTAGTGGTAATTTTAATATATCTACTTTAAATATACCATCAAATTGCACTTTACTACCAACATGTAGAATCTGGTCAACTTTTTCAACTACTTTTCTTCTAAAGAAGTGTACACCACCTCTATTTATTTGTATTACTTTACAAGCATTAGGGTTTTGTGAAAAGTAATAATTTTTATCATGATCAAATATAGCAACATGACCATATTCCCAGATAGCAATATCACCCTGTTTAGGTGTTTTAACTTCATTAAAATATTTTAACAATAAATTTATTTTAGGTGGCTTTAACATGTTACTAACTAAGCCACAGCCATTGAATATACTAGCTGGTAGTCTAAATACTTCAGTCATATAGCGTTGTATTAAGTCCCAACATTGATAGCCCCAAGCACCATCAAAATCAGTATATTTTCCATTATATTTCTTTTTAAATTCTTTATAAGTCATATTAATCACCCTCATTAATACCTAATTTAGTTTCTATACGTGCTAGGCGTTCACTAATAGTATTTAATATACTTTGCATTGTTTTCATTGTAGTACATTGGAAATATATCAAATATGCAACGCATACAACACTAATACCATTATCAACTATTAATTTTATTAAACCCTCCATAAATTAACCTCTTTTCTTTTTGTATTATTTATATTTAACCATGTAGGTATAAAATCACCTTTATTATATGGTGGTAAAGGTGGTACGCTACCATACTCACGCCAGTTATAATTTTCTGGTCTTAAAAGAACAGTATTATCAACATATAATGCGTTCCACATATGAATAGCATTTCTTATTCCAATACCACTACTATTCCAATAAGGTGTAGATTTACTATCTACTGTTGCAACCTCCATGTGCAAGTGTTCACCCTGACTCATACCATAATTACCTGTAGTATAAAATTGTTCGCCTTGTGTATATGTTGCGTTCAATGTAGGTGCTACATAACTATGTGCAACTAATACACGCATATATTTTAATGTTCCATCAGGTGCATGTACTTTGTCAGTACTTTCTAATATACAGTTATGGTCATTACCTGTATAAACTATTTTACCACTAAATGGTGCATAACATTTCATACCTGTAATAGCTTGACCACTAGTATTACGTGGTAAAAAGTCTAGTGCAAGTACATCATGTTCATCAGGGTCACGTGCTGGTGTAAGGTATAAAGCCTCACATGGAAATAGTGCGACTTCATACCCATCAGGTGCAACTAATCTCTCACCAGCAACCATTTACTATTCACCAACTACGTGTATATCACCAAAATCTTTAACATAAATTAGTGAATTTATAAATATTATTCTATGTGTACCTCCAGTTGGTGCACTAATAGGTATTTCAATAGTTCCATCAGTTTTTATTGTGTAAGTAGCTACACTAGCACCCTCAAAATTAAAACTACTTGTATATTTAAAACTTATTGCACCACCACTAATTATAATATCATTTTCTGGTCTTAATGGTGTACTCATAGTAGCAATTCCACCACTTGTAACATTTGTTGCTGTTACTTGTCCATATATTTTAGCAAGTGAGCCATCACTATTTAATGCATAGTTTAATGTTTGATTATTTAAATCATATGTACCTGTAGAACGTGAAACACTACTAGAGCTATATGTTGTTAAATTAATATTTTCAATATTAGCTTCAGCTGTATCCATTCTAGTATCTAAACTAGTAATAGCACTAGCATTAGTATCAGCTTTACCATTAGCAGTATTTGCTGTATTTAATGCACTTGTTGCTGTACTTTGTGCATTATTTGCTGTAGTAGTTGCTGTAGTAACATTTCCAGATAAAGTATTTACTGTAGATGTTAGACTAGCAACATCAGTACTAGCTTGTGAAGCAATACCCTCAGCACTAGTAACACGAGTTCCTAAACTAGTTATGTTACTAGCATTAGTTCCCATAGCTGTATCAATAGTAGCCATAGCTGTATTAACATCACCTAACCATGTAGGTTTATCAGTACCAACAAATTGTGGTAATTCATAATTTTCTGTACTATTTGTATGTCCAAATAATTGAATATTTAATTTCATTTCTTTCATAAAATTTACCTCCTATTTTATTTAATTTTATTTTATCATTAATTATTAAACTAGTAAAGTTTTACCATTTATGTCATAATCTCTTGCTGTTAAATTATATGCATCATATTCAGTAGCACTTAACTCTAAGTTATCGTATTCAGTAGCTGTAAGTGCATTAGCTCTATTCATATCATATAGATTATCAATAACTATTTGTAGTGGTGAATAAAGTCCTGTTGTAGGGTCAAATATATTAATATTACCTATTTCAATTTGTCTAATTTTTTCATTTAATAAATTATCTTGTGCATTAACATAATTTCTTAAATTAACTATTTCACCATTTACATATGTATAAAGTTCATTTCTAATACGTTCAATTTTAATATCATACTCAGCTAACAATTCATTAATATCTTCTATCTTTTGATTAATTTCAGACTCAAAATTAGACATTTCAGTTTTAACTTCTTCAACATCTTCACTAATTTCTTTAGTAGCTATAGTTAAATCATGTAGATATTTGTAGAATTTTCTTAGCATTTCTAAAAATGATTCTTCATTATCATAAACAAAAGGTGATGTCATGCTCATTAATCGTATAAGTATTTCTCTATAATTCATATATATTACCTCCTATAATAATTTTACCATATTACCATAAATAAATCACTAAATTCATTAACAAGTTCTTCATCTATACTAATTATATTATCAAAATAATTTCTAAAAGCTTCAGCATATGTAACACCATTTAATGATTCTACTTCTCTATTATAATTACTAGCATTACTATTATTAGTTGTATCATTGTTATTAGTATATACAGCCATAGAAGAATATTTACCCTCTTTTAATTCAGTTAATATTCCACTAGGTGTATCACTTGTAGTTTGCCAGTCATCATTTTTAGTATCAGTATTAGATGTTCCATTATTATTACCAAATTCTTTTAAATAACTATTTATATAAGGTGATAGAGTTAAGTCTTGTTTTTGATATAGTGCATTATATCTTGACATGATTAGATTTAATCTATCATTTAATTTAATTTTAAACATGCCTATAGTTTCAAAAGCTATTTCACGATAATAGTAGTGTTTTAGTATTGCTATTTCAATACGTTTTTTAGTAGTATCATCTATAACAGGATAATCAAAATCAAATATATAACTTCTTGCTGTATCTAATTTTTCATCTATAGATTTTGAATTATTTAATAAATTATAATTATTTACTATATCCTTTATAGTTATTGTATATTTACTCATCTAAAACACCTACCTCATCTTTTATATCACTATTATCAACTAAATCTGGAAACATGTCATATATTTTATTTATTTCATATGCTTTTTGTACATCATCATTTCTAAATTTAACATCAATGTTTAAATCAAACATTTTATTAATTTTTTCACATGCTTGTTTTCTAGCGTCTAACATATTGAAACGTGCTTGTTCAATTTGTTCATCATTAGCACCTACTTCACTTTCTACTAATCTTTCTTTTTTATCTTGATTAGCATTATTAACACCTAAAAATGTCATAACTTCGTTCCATAAATCATGTTTATATAAAGTTAATTTATCTACAACATATGGTGCTTTAGTATCTAGTACTTTATAATTATCTAAATTTAGTTCACTAGTTCCCCAGATAACAGGCTTGTTTTCACTTACTTGTTTATAAATATTTTTAAAAGCAAGTCTTTCATTTTCTGGACATATTATTGTAACAGGTGTTTTTTGTGCTAGCATGTTTATATCAATAGTTCTTTGTACTTCAGCTAGTCTAATAGCATATAGATTAACTGTTGTAAATGTAGGTGTTCTTAAAAAGTTATTATAGATAGTAACACTATTTGTTATATTTCTATTTCTTCTAAAACCATCACTAGCATAAATATATTTCTTTGTAGGTTCATTATATATGTTTATTGGACCAGATTCATTAACAGGTAAACATAAAAACCCTAAATTTTTGTCTTTGAAAAAGTTTATTCTTCCTTTATCAAACAACTCATTTTCAATGAATCGTGCGTCAACTGTATCAGGTAAATTAACCCACTCAAAACAATTAATTGCATATTCTTTTAATCTGTATAAATAATCTACTTGAGTATATGCATTTAAAAAGTCTGTTGTATCTAATTTACCCTTTAATGTTTTCTTGTAAATATCACCAAGTTTTTCTTCATTAAATACATATTTATCCATCATATAATAAACACCTCACTTTCTTTTAAACTTCTACATTATTTACACTATAATCACCAACATTTTCACTATGCCATATAGTAACACCTTTATCAAATATACCTTTAATAACATTTAGATCATTACTAGGTATATTACCTATAATATTAGCATCAACTGTTTTAATGTAATTATAGTATTGTCTTGATTTTGTGTTTGGTACTTCTAATTTATTTACTTTATAACCAAACATTTTAAAGTAATTAGTTAATTGTGTTGCATATTCTTCACGCACTGTTTTAACCATTACGTAAAAATGCATATTTTTCCAACCTGTATCAAACATAGTATTATTACCTAAATTTGATACTGTAGGTGGTATGTTATTAATATCAGCAATTTTAGCTTGTGTCATACCTATAGCTTGTTCAGCATTAATTTTTAAATTATGATTAGCAATATCATTATTTTGATTCATAGCAAGTCTTTGACCTTGTGATAAATCATATTGCTTAGTTAACTCATAACCTGTTCTTATAGCACTCCCAGCATGCATATCTAAGAAATTAGACCACATACCCCATTTAGCATCACTTTCTTGATATTTTTGTTGTCTATCAATAATAGCATTTTGTACACGATTTACAGCATTATTTTGTAAGATACCTCTATTTGCATTATCCATAGCATATTTATTACTTGTAGCTATACTATTTCTATTAGCTTGCATGTATGAGGCTGTATAATCATCTACAACAGGTATATCGCATATGTTATTGTCAACAATTCCACCTGTAAAATCAACTGTACCAGATGTATTACCTAAATAACCATGTGGATAAATTGCTGTTTTAGGCTGTGATGATATACATGATCTAATATCAAATTGTAATAATTTACCATCAAAATTTTGTGGCTTTAATGTTGTAGTATTACCTTTCATATCAGTTAATTCTATTAATGTATAAGGATACATTAATAATTTAGATTCACTATATTCAGGTAAAATACCATCATACATATCATTACTTATTACATAATTTTTTGTAGTCCATTGACTATTACCATAATAAGAATAAAATGCACCAACGCTACCACCATCAACAAAATGTACATTACTATCATTTGTAGTTAAGTTATTAGTATTACTTAAACTATAATTAAATGGTACATATGCTGTATAAAATAATGATACTAATTGACCAACAGTTTCACTTGACTGACCTAAGTCCATTAAAAATGATGCACCTGGTGCTTTATTATTAATTGTAACTAGTGTACCATCTAAATCAACAGGTAAAATTGTATAGTGTAAAGGTTGATTTATATTAGCAACTGGACCAGATGTAGAAACAACTTGACCTAAAATATTTTCAATAGGTGATTTAGTTATTGCAACTAACCATATAATATTATCATCATTACATTTTCTCTTATATACAGTTCTATAATCTTCACCATATGCAAGCCCCTCATCTAAAGTATTAATAACAGGGCTACCATCACTATTAAATCTTTGTGTATGTTCTCTTTCAACATATGTTGCTTGCCAAGTCATATCAAATAACCATGTTTGATAAACATCAATTTGATAAGTTATACGTGTTACTTTAGGTGATACAAAATCATATCTAGTAATAAATGCATAAAACCATTTGCCTGGTATTTTATCATTTTGAAACATCATGTAATTTATATCATATAAATCTTCATACGCTACTTCTAAATTGATAGTATTATTGTTTACCCTTTGGTATGTTAAATCTTCAAATTGTAATTTACTCTTATTTAAAAAATACGTTGTTTGTGCATTTATATCACTAAAATCCATTACATTATTATAATTATAATTAAAAGGTACATTTGAAAGTAAATGTACCTCTGTTTGTGGTGTATAATTCACTATTCACCTGTATTTCCTGAATCTTCATTTTCAACAGGTGTTGTTGTAAATCTTATAGCATTAGCAAATTCACTTGTAGAATAAACTTTCCAAATATGTAAGAATCTATTGAAATATAAATGTAGTGCATTATTTTGTTCTTCCATTTGATATAATTGTGAGTAAATCATAAACCAATCTCTATCTACTAAAATAGCTTGTGTAGCTGTATCAGTATCATCACCAAAATCATCTAGTACTACTACTTTATTAACTACAGCACTAACATCAGCTTTTTCCATGTTAAATGCATAAGCTAAAACGTTTACGTCCATTAATGCCTCAGTATCAGTATTAATTAACAATACTTGATCTTCTTTAGGTGTATGAGTAGTAACACCAGCATAATTATACTTGTTTGACATAAATTCTAATTTATTAGAATATGCTCTAATCTTAGTAGCTAAAGCCTTAGCACTAGCTTCATCAGTTACAGCGTCAACTTCTACATCAACAAATCTATTTATTGAATCATTAGTTGCATAGAATTGTATTAATTGTTTAGTTTGTAGATATTCATCTAAGTTAGCACTAGCATAAACAGATTCAAATACTTTTGATAGAAAATCTTCAAAAGCTGGTAAATTGTTAAATGCTTGTAAAATATTAACTTTAGATATTGATATTGGATAAACTAATTGTGAATTAACAATATGAAATCTAACTTTAACATCAGGTTTATTAACAGCAAATACATCACCTAAGTTATTAGCTTCTGGCTCTTCTGTATAAGTCTTAGCCTTAACAACATCAATAAATATTTCTTCTATAGTGCTACCTACTGGTAAATCACCACGTTGAAATTCAGCCAACTTGTTATTCCACATTTTATTTTTAATAACAGTTAGTCCAATTTTATTAATTAATACATTTACCCATTTATTCATTATTACAGGGAAATCTCTTAATGCATTAGCATAACTTGCAAGATTTTCTTTTGTAGCTTCTGGTATTCTATTAGCATAATTTGATGGTAACGCATTACGTATTGCGTTTAATACGTCTAAACCATTAGTACCAGACTTTAATCCTGTACCCTCAGTTTTTAAATTTGTACTTCCAGCCATATTAATCTTCTTCCTCCTCTTCTTCATCTTCTTTGATAATGTCATCTTCTGTAATTTCTACATCAACACCATCTTCAAATAAATCATTAACTGTAATTTCATCTTCAACTTTATCTTCAACAATATCTTCAACTTTTTCTTCTACTTCTTCATCTTCTTTATCTTCACGATTAAAAAATTCATTAACTTTAGTTTCTCTTAGTTCTTCATATTTCTTAGATAAAGCGTCTAATTCTTCTACAGCAGATTTAACTTTTTCATCTAGTTCTTTATAAGCATTACGTAATTTATCAAAACCCTCTAACATAATCTTATCATCACCAGATGAATTGATTATTTCTTCAATAATCTTGTCATAATCTTCATATGTCATAACATATACCTCCTTTATAATAATATAGCATTATTTAATATTTTAGTCAACACTATTAAAAGACACGTTTATTAACGTGCCTTAAAGAAAATATATTGATAAATTATTTTAATCTATTATAACGCATTGACTAAATGATATTATTACTGGTACGTTCACACGCATAGTTATCCACTAATAACATTATAAATCAATTAAATAACTCATCATTATAAATATATCATAATTCTATTTTATTGTAAAGTCAGTTTCTTCTAATATAACACCACCATCATATCTTTTTGGTAATAATTTACCATATAGTTTTAGTCCTACTTTAAAATTATCAAAATTACATAACTCTTTTAAATTATCTGGTAGTCCAGCACATTTAACATTTAAAGTACCATCAGGATATTCTTCAATATATGTTTTGGCTCTTATAAACCTAGCACGTTTAAATGTACCCTCTAAAGCCCATTTACCTAAATCTTTATCATCTATTTCTATATCTGGTATTTCATTACCAATTATATGGATAGAATCAGTATCACAATAACAAAATCTATGATAAACACTTTGTGCTGTTCTTTGTATCATAGCTCTAGCATAACTAGTTATAAATACACCCATTGGTGTATATACAGGTTCTTTATCTGTAGCATTTATTGTTTTATATTCAACTTCACCAGATTCACTAATATATGGTATTTTTTGTTGTGTCTTAGGGTTTGTAGCAAATTTACCATATAAATTATTTAATAATAATTTAGCAAGTTGCCTTAATGCACCTGTGTTATTTTTCTTCATTTCCATGTATTTATCAATGTATTCATCAAATATACCTGTACATGCTTTAAATTTATATCCATTAATATATTCTATTTCTAATACTTCATATTGTTCTTTTATAACTTCTAAATCAACATTAGTTACATACATAGTTAATAAACCCATTGTATCCTCAATATATTCATTAGAGTTAAAATACATATTTGTTTTACATTGTATTGTAGGTATATGATCTTTTTTAACTTTTAAATCAGCCTTTATTTTCTGGATATATAAAGGATAATTATCATCATAAACATATTCACCCTCAAAAAATATAGGTATTCCATATGGTAATAATTCATTATGCATATTATGCATAACAGCAGGGTACATACTGTTTACATCATAAACAAGTCCCTCTTCAACATCTTTACCCTTAAATATTTTGTTGACATACGTGTAACCACCTCTATATGCACGTCTAATATCTCTATCAACTTCAACATCTAATACAGGAAATAAATGTTTGAATTTTTCTTCACCTATTATTGATTTATACATATGTAGTGAATCACTACCAATAGTTATATGTGTTAGTCCCTGTGCTATTTGTATATTTAATGCACGTGCCATTATTTCTACATCATTACGTAAATATGCAAGTTCTTCACTAGTTAGTTCATGTCCTACTTCACGTGTTGCTTTATAGTCAATTTCACCTTTTAGAATTGGTAATTCAAAAGCATTAGCTATTTTAGCAACAGAAAAAGGTAATTTCTTTAATGAATCAAATATATGTACCATCTTTTTATATTTACCACGTTTATAAAAACATATATCCATTTTATAAAATTGACCTGTACCAGCAATAACGCAATTAAATGTTTTACTAACTAAATCATCATTGTATTTAAAACCATTTTTTAAAAGCCATGATATTAAAAATTCACCATCAAAACGCAAGTTATGAAAATAAATATTACAACCTCTGTGTTTACTTAAAAATTCAATAAATGTTTCCATAGTATTACCATATTGAAAATCATTAAAATCATCAATATTACATACACCCCAAGCCCATATTCTTAAATCATTTTTATCTGTAGTAGTTTCAAAATCAGCTGTATAAGATAAAGCCACTTCTATATTTTCATTTAAATCTATCATACTAGATTAAATGTTGCCTCAAATTTTTCAACTTGTCTAGCAATAGAATTATCATCATAAATATAACTAAAATCAAATACATCTTCACTCATAAATTTATCAACAACTTCTTCAGGTGATAATTTATTTATCCAACGTCTAGCATTACGCCCAGATTTACCCCAATTACGTTTTATTGCTTTAATTATATTATCTTTTAGTGTTTTATTCTTTTTATCAATATATCCCGGTGATAATTGCTTATATAAATTTTCAACTCTTGATTCAAATTGTTCTCTATTGCGTAAAGTTTTAAAATTAAATTTAACAGGATCATACATAGAATATCTATCATCACCCATTAGTTTACGTTGCATTATACTACTACCAGTACCCTTACCATATGATTTAAATTCTTTTGGTGCTATTTTCATGAATCTTTTAGCCCTATTTTCACTAACTTCACGTGCTAGTCTTTTAGCTTTTGCTATTTCACTATATGTAGCAACAACATCATATTGATTCTTTTTATACTTATATGCATAACCTCTTGTGTATGTTCTTGCTCTATCAAAATAATCATTTAATTGTTTACGTGATGTTACTTTACTAATTGGTAGCGTTGATACATAAATATCAATACCATAATTATCCATTTGTTTATTTTTACGTCTAACATTTTGATTTATTCTTCTTAATTTATCTTTATCTTTTTGAGTTAATCTTACAGCCATTTTAATTAGTCCTTTCTACATGACTAACCAACACCAATAATTAATTCAACCTTACCTAAACCCTTTAAATATTTGTTATTCTTTTTCTTTAAGAATCTCATTTGTACCCTATTATTAGCTACTATAGTAACATAAATAATAGTTTTATTATCTGTTGTACTTTCTTCAAATTTATATTTTATTTCCCTCGACAGTGGCTTTTCAAATTCAAAATCTAAACTAAATGGCTTATCTAGTTTATATGTAGCTACATATGTACGCATATCACACCTCCTAAACATATATTTAATTAACTATAAATATAATTAAAGCGTGGCTTGTACCACGCCTTAATTAGTTAACTTTATCAAAATCATTTATAAATAAGTAGAATACATTTTTACCATTTTTATCTTGATAAAAGTCTAACCATGCACTTTTAATTATTATTTGTTGCTTATTTTCAACATCAACATTTTTCTTAAAATGTACATTAATAAATGCATTTTCATATTCACCATTTAGATTTTTATGTGATACAGTAGTAGAATAACTAATACCAGAATCAAATACATTTCTAAAAATCATAACAGGTATATCTTTACCATCTTTAGTTTTTGATATAATTTGCATTAAAAACGCCCTCCTTTCATATAGATCTATACATAGACTAATGTGTCTTGTATGATT
>CAMOFW010000011.1 GCA_946613765.1 uncultured Mycoplasmatota bacterium | reverse complement strand
GAAACTTTAAATACTACAACTATGGACTTAAATGCAGTTAGAGTAAAGTTAGATAATAAAGCATCAAAGATATTAGGCTCAATTGAAAGTAATGATTCATCTACATATGTTAATGATGATGTTGCTTCATCAAAAACTATATTTACTGGATCAATGAAAGCTAATTCATCTAAAACATTTAATCTAAAAGCATGGATAGATGAAGATTCAACAAAAGAACAAGCAGCTAATAAAATATTTGAATCAAAAGTTGTAGTATCAACTACATTAAATCCAAATTATAGTGAAGCAGTTTTAGCTAGTGGTACAGATTTTAATGTTGCAATTAAGACATTAGCTGGTGAAGATGATTCGGACATTAATACATCTGTATCTTCAATAACAGCAATTCAAAGAAGTTTAACTGCACCGCTAGAAAGTGATAATGCAATTGATGTTGCAGATGCTACATCAGATAAACCAATCTATGCCTGGTTTGATAGTGGCACAATAAAAATATATTGTGAAAATGATAATATATTTTTAGGTGGCGATTCTTCATATATGTTTAATGGTTTATATAAAGTTTCTACTTTTGATGTAAGTTATTTTGACACATCAAGAGTAGAAAATATGTCATATATGTTTGGTGAAATGACTAGCTTAACTAATTTGAATGTAAGTAATTTTGATACATCTAATGTTATTAATATGTCTTATATGTTTAGTGAATTAGGATCTGTTACACAATTAGATATTTCAAATTTTAATACATCTAATGTTAAAAATATGTCTGGTATGTTTAATGAAGTTCATTCACTAACAAATTTAGATGTTAGTTCATTTGATACATCAAAAGTAGAAGATATGTCATCAATGTTTGATGGAATGATTAACTTATCAAGTTTAGATGTCAGTCATTTTGACACCTCAAATGTAGTAAATATGTCTGGTATGTTTGCAAGTTTAGACTTATTAGAAAGTATTGATGTCAGTCACTTTGATACTTCTAAAGTAGAAGATATGTCATGGATGTTTTTTGGTATGAGTAATATATCTTCATTAGATTTAAGTAGCTTTGATACATCAAATGTAAAAAATACGTCAACGATGTTTAATGGAATGAGTAAATTAACAACTATTTATATAGGAAATAGTTGGTCTATTGAAAACGTTACATCAAGTAGTTCAATGTTTTCACAGGATACTAAATTAGTTGGTGGTGCAGGAACTGCATATGATTCATCTCATACTGATAAAGAATACGCTAGAGTAGATGATCCTACAAACGGTAAACCAGGTTACTTTACATTAAAGACAAGTTAATTATTGCTTGTCTTTTTTATTTATAAAAATACTTGTAATTATTGATGTTTTGTGTTAATATCTTAATTGTGAAATTTTCGTTTCACATCAAGTGGAAGGGAAGAATTGCGGAATGCCCATACCACTTACACGAAAATATTATTATTAATTACACAAGGAGGTGTATATCGTGGCTAAAGAAGTCGTAAAGAAAATTAAATTACAAATTCCTGCTGGTAAAGCTACTCCTGCTCCACCTGTTGGTACAGTATTAGGACCTGCTGGAATTAATTTAGGTGAGTTCTGTACAAAGTTTAATGATGCATCTAAAGATAAAATGGGTGACATTTTACCTGTAGAAATTACTGTATATAGTGATAGAACATTTGATTTTGTTTTAAAAACTCCACCAGCTCCATTCTTAATTAAGAAGTTTGCTAAGATTCAAAAGGGATCTGCTAAGGGAGCTAATGAAGTAGTTGCTACATTAACATTAGATGATATCAGAAAAATTGCTGAAATCAAAATGCCAGACTTAAATGCATATGATATTGAAGCTGCTATGAAATCTATTGAAGGTACAGCTAGAAATATGGGTGTTGCAGTTAAGGGCGTTAATGATGCAGAATTAGCTGAACAACAAAAAGAAGCTGCTGCTGCTGAAATCGAAGCTGCTAAGAGAGAAGCTGAATTAGAAGAAATGGAAGCAGAAGCTAAAGAAGAACATTCAGCTGAAGTTGAAGTAATCAACGAAAAGTCTGAAGAAGAAAAAACTGAAGAATAATTTATTAAATAAAAATAAATTTCCGCTAATTAAACCACAAGTTAGAAAGGAAGAGAATTATGAAAAAGAGCAAAAAGTTCGTGGAAGCTTCTTCTAAAGTAGATAAGAAAATCTCTTATTCTAAAGAAGATGCAATCAAGTTAGTTAAAGAAACTTCAATTACTAAGTTCGATGGAACTGTTGAAGTTGCATTTAAACTTAACGTTGATCCTAAAAAAGCTGACCAACAATTAAGAGGTTCTTTAGTATTACCTAACGGTACTGGTAAATCTAAAAAGATTTTAGTTATCGCTAAGGGTGAAAATGCTGAAGCTGCTAAAAAAGCTGGTGCTGATTATGTTGGTGATGTAGATATGATCAATAAAATCGAAAAAGAAAATTGGTTTGATTTTGATGTTATCGTAGCTACTCCAGATATGATGCCAGTTTTAGCTAAAGTTGGTAAAATTTTAGGACCTAAGGGATTAATGCCAAACCCTAAGACAGGAACAGTTACTATGAATGTAGCTGCTGCTATCGAAGATATCAAAAAAGGTATGGTTGAATATAAGACTGATTCTTATGGAAACATTCATACAATTATTGGTAAGGTTTCATTTGATGAAAAGAAATTAGTTGAAAACTTAGTATACGTATTTAATGCTATTATGAAGGTTAAACCTCAAAGTGTTAAAGGTGCATACATTCAAAATATTTCTGTAGCATCAACTATGGGTCCTGGTATTAAAGTAGATAAAAATTCATTTGACATTTAATTCTACTTATAATATAATTGAGTTTATTAAAAAAGCGATTATCCAAAGACAGCAAGTGTACAAATAAATCTTGCCGAGGAAAGCTATTTATTCTTGTAATAACATAAGGCTTTCTTCTTGAGAAAGCTTTTTTATATAAAAATATAATAGAAAGGAAATAAACTATTTATGGCAAGTACAAAGATTATTGAATCAAAAGGAAATATCGTTAACGAAATTACTGATAAGGTAAAAAATAGCGAATCTGTTATTTTATTCTCTTACCAAGGATTAACTGTTGCTGATATGGCTGAATTAAGAAGATCTTTAAAGAATGTTGATAGTGAAGTTAAAGTTTATAAAAACACTTTAGTTAAAAGAGCTTTAGATTCTCTAAACATTAATCTTGAAACATCATTCTTAGAAGGACCAAACGCAATCGTATTTGGTAAAGAATTACTTGAACCAATTAAAGCAATTGCTGATTTTGCAAAAAATCATGAAGCAGCTGTTATTAGAGTTGGTATTATCAGTGGTGAAGTTGCTGATTTAGATGTAATTAATAAATATGCTACTATCCCATCAAGAGAAACATTACTTACTCAACTTGCTTCTGGTATGATGGCTTACGTAAGAGATTTATCTATTGCATTAGACTTATATGCCGATAAGAAAGAAAATTAAGTTTATTAGAAAGGATTGATTATTATGGCAAAATTTACAAAAGAAACATTTATTGAAGGATTAAAAGAAATGACTATTCTTGAAGTTAAAGAATTAGTTGACGCAATGAAAGAAGAATTTGGTGTAGATCCAAGTGCTGTAGCTGTTGCTGCTGCTCCTGCTGCAGGTGCTGCTGATGCTGCTGCTGACGCTCCTAAAACTGTTGTATTAAAAGATGCAGGTGCTACTAAGATTGCTGTTATTAAGTTAATCAAAGAAGCTACTGGTTTAGGTTTAGTTGAAGCTAAAGCTTTAGCTGATAATGGTGGAAACATCAAAGAAAACGTTTCTGCTGAAGAAGCTGAAAAAATTAAAGCTGATTTCGAAGCAGCTGGTGCTACTATCGAATTAAAGTAATTTGATTTTAAGTTTGGAAAGAGTCTTTTGACTCTTTTTTTTGTTTACTAAATACGTTATAATAATTAAGTATGTATAAAGGATGATGACTTATGAATTTACTAGACAACTTAAATGAAAATCAAAGAAAAGCAGTAATGCATATGGATGGACCATGTTTAGTTATTGCTGGTGCTGGTTCGGGTAAAACTAAAGTTTTAACAACTAGAATTGCTTATTTAATTGAACAAGGTGTTAATCCTTGGAATATTTTAGCTATTACATTTACCAATAAGGCTGCTAAGGAAATGAAAGAAAGACTTGCTAAACTTATTGATAGTGAAGCTGGTTTTGTTGGAACATTCCACTCACTAGGTCTAAGAATCATTAGAGAGAATCATGAACTATTAGGGTTATCTAATAATTTCACAATATTAGATAGTGATGATGTATTAAGTGTTATTAAGAAGATATTAAAAGAACTTGCTTATGATCCTAAACAATATGCACCATCATATATAAGAAATAGAATTAGTTTTATTAAAAATGAAAACTTATCAATGGGTGAAATAGATAAATATTTTAATACTAATGTTGAACAAGTAGCTAAAGAAGTATATGTTAAATATCAAGATATGTTACTTAAAAATAATAGTGTTGATTTTGATGATTTATTATCATTACCTGTTAGATTGTTTGATAAGTATCCTGAGGTATTAGAAAAATATCAAGAGAAGTTTAAATATATATTAGTAGATGAGTATCAAGATACTAATGAAGTACAATATCAATTTAATAAAAAGTTAGCATCTAAATATCAAAATTTATTTGTAGTAGGGGATCCTAATCAAAGTATATATGCATTTAGAAATGCTAACTTTAAAAATATCTTAAATTTTGAGAATGATTATCCTAATACTAATGTAATATCTTTAGATCAAAACTATAGAAGTACTAATAATATTTTAAATACTGCTAACTCTATTATTAAAAATAATAAAGAGAGAAAAGATTTAGAATTAAAAGGTAATATAGGTGATGGTGTTAAAGTTAAATATATTAGAACTTATGATGATAAACAAGAAATTAATACTGTTATTGAAGAAATAAAGAAATTAGTTAATGAAGGATATAATTATAGTAATATAGGAGTCTTATATAGAACTAATGCACAAGCACGTTTAGTTGAAGAAATGTTTTTAAAGGCTAATATGCCATATAAAATAGTTGGTGCTTATTACTTCTATCAAAGAAAAGAAATTAAGGATTTATTATGTTATTTAAAATTAATATCTAATTTAAATGATGATATAGCTTTAAGAAGAATTATTAATGTACCTAAAAGAGGTATAGGGGATACTTCAGTACAAAAATTAGAAGAAGAAGCTAGAAATTTAAATACTTCTATGTTTGATGCTATTAGTGATTCTAAACAAATGAAGTTTAAAGAATTAATATTAGAATTAAAAGAAAAGGCTGAAAATATATCATTAACTGAATTAATAGATTTAATATTAGATAAGTCTGGAATGAAAGCAGAACTTGAAGCTGATAAGTCTTTAGAAGCAGAATTAAGATTAGATAACTTAATGGAATTTAAATCTATTACTGCAACATTTGAAGAACAAACTGGATTAGTTAATTTAGAAGATTTCTTAAGTGAAATATCTTTAGTTGCAGATGCATCTGAACATAAGAGTGATGGTAATGAAGTTACGTTAATGACTATGCACAGTGCTAAAGGTTTAGAGTTTGATTGTGTCTTCTTAGTTGGTATGGAAGAAAATATTTTCCCTCATAGTCAATCCTTAATGGAAGAAGGGGGAATAGAAGAAGAAAGAAGATTATGTTATGTTGGTGTAACTAGAGCAAAGAAAAAATTATATTTAACTAATGCTAAGAGAAGAATGTTATATGGTAAAGAAACATTAAATGCTCCATCTAGGTTTATAGATGAAATCAATAAAGAATATTTAGATATAGTTAATCCAATGTTAGAAGAGCCTAAGAAGATTAATAAGAGTGATTATTATGACACTGAAAGTAAAGAATATAAAAAAGGTGATGTTGTAATGCATCAAATTCTTGGTAGAGGTGTAATAATAGATATTGATGATACTTTAGTTAGTGTTGCTTTTGTTAAGGCAGGATTAAGAAAGGTACAAAAATCATACAAGGGTATGAAAGTAGTTAAGTAGAGGGTTTATATGAAAGTTGATTATCATGATAAGATTATTGCGTTAATAAATAACGGAAATATAGAAACCGCTAAAATGTATGTTGGTAAAGTAATGCATGAAAACTATGTTTATCATGCTCGTAAAGCTTTTAAAAAATATATTAAAAGTGTTAGTCTATCTACGAGTGTATCATATTATGACTATGTAGATAGAGATAAACTATTATTTGGAGACTCATATAGTATATTTAGATTAAATAATGATGAAATAGTTGATGAAAAATATATTAGAAGAATAAATGTTAGAAAATATGATAGACCTAGAGTAGAAAATAGATTAGAAGTTTTAAATGCTGCTTTAGATAAACCTTTGGTTAGTGTTTCTTCAATAAATAGAGATAATGTAAGTGAATATTTTGATAGTGAAGAAAAGCTAATTCAATTTATGGAATATTATAAACAGTATTTATATTATTTAAGAATGTTTTTAGGTGAAAATATTAAATATTATGTTGGAACTAATGGGGCTTATTTTATTGCTAAGTCTGATATGGGAGAAGCACTTGTTTTAAATAGAAAAAAGAGTGTATAATATTATCAGGAGGGTTTTATGAATTATAGTGAATGTAACCAAATTTTAAAATATTTAAATAGAGGAGATTTAGAAGGTCTTAGATGTTATGCTGAAAAGAGGAAAGAAGCACATTATTATTCTGAAGCTAGAAAACTATTAGAACGTTATCTTAAAGCTAAGAATGCTTTTTATAAGACAGTTGATGAATCATTAATATTAACTGATGGATATAGTGCTTATTTTTTAGATGATTCAAGTTTATTAACTGATAAATATTTAAAAAATATGAGTAAGCAATTTCCTGTTAGTTATTTAGATGAAAAAACTGGAATTTTTCCAATTGCTGAACGATTTGAAAATGCTGATAGTTTTCCAGTAGGTAGAGTGGAAACTGTAGATTACAATTTATATGAAGTTTTTAGTGAAGATGAATCATTTTCAAAGTTTTTTGCTAAAATGCATTATAATAGACCTGAAATTTTTTTGGGAGAAAATACTGAGTATAGAATATTAAAGGATAAGCCTGTATGTTTAGTTAGATCTCCAAGGGGTAAGGGTTTTGTATTAGGAGTGAATAGAAGAGACTAATGTCTCTTTTTAATTTTAAAAGTTAGAGTAGAAATATTAATTAATAAATGTTATAATACTTTAGAGTAAGAAGGAGATGTTTTAGAGTGACATTAAGTTCAGTTTGGTCAATTATAACTAAGATAATGGATATATCTTTAGTTTGGCTTATGTTTTATTACATATTAAAAAATATTAAGAATAACGTTAAGATGGTATTAATAGTTAAAGGTGTTATTATTTTAATAGCTATTAAGATCATTAGTAATATATTAAATCTTTATACAGTAGGTTTATTATTAGAATATATTTTAGAATGGGGACCTATTGCAATTATTGTTTTATTCCAACCAGAAATTAGAAATGTTTTAGAATCTATTGGTAGAAGTCAATTATTAGGTAGACATAAAGTATTAACAATAGATGAAAGAGAAAAGGTTGTATTTGAAATAATGGATGCCGTTGAATTCTTAAAGAAGAATAAGATTGGTGCATTAATTGTTATTGAAAGAGATATGTCTTTACAAGAATACATTAATCCTGCTACTAAAGTTTATGCAGACTTAACAAGTCCATTATTAGGAACAATATTCTTCCCTAATTCTCCACTTCATGATGGTGGTGTAATTATTCAAGGTGATAGAATTACTTGTGCTGGTGCTGTATTTAAAACTAGTATGGATCCAAATCTTTCTAAAAACTTAGGTACAAGACATAGAGCAGCATTAGGTATTGCTGAAGAAACTGATGCCTTAGCATTAGTAGTATCTGAAGAAACTGGTAAGATATCTATCGCATCTGATAGTGAATTAAAATACAATTTAACTTTAGATGAATTTAGAAAGACTTTAGTTGATGAGTTAAAACCTAAGACTGAAGTATTCTATAATGCTGAAGCTGATGTAGAGAAGGATGGTGATATGTAATGGCTAAGTTTGGAAAGACATTAGTATCCTTCTTTAAAGGTATTTATAAAGTAATTGATAAAGTAATTGTTACACCTATATCTAAATTAATTTATAGAATAGGTAAAATATTAAATAAGAATAATGGTAGAATTGAAAAATTCTTAAATAAGAGTACTACATTATTATATTTATCTTTAGTACTTGCAATAGTATTTTTCTTCTTGATTAATTCAAAAGTTATTTC
The DNA here is from genome assembly GCA_946613765.1 of uncultured Mycoplasmatota bacterium. GTDB lineage: Bacteria > Bacillota_I > Bacilli_A > RF39 > UBA660 > RUG12834. The sequence continues at coordinate 6,013 of CAMOFW010000011.1, read as the reverse complement.
TTTTGTAGAAAATGAAGCAGAAATTATTACTAATCAACCTATTAAAGTAGAATATAATAAAGAAGCATATGTTATTGAAGATTTACCTACAAGTGTTGATATTACATTAATAGGTAGAAAGAGTGATTTATATTTAGCTAAACAATTAGGTGAAAATGAAGTAGTTCTTGATTTAACTGATTATGAACCAAGACTAGAACCTTATAGAGTTAAGTTAACTTATAATCAAACTATTAATACTCTATCTTATAAGTTAGATCCAACATATGTATATGTAACTATTAAAAAGAAGGTATCTACATTAAAAACTGTTGATTATGATGTAATTAATCAAGATAAGTTAAATGATATTAATCCACAATTAACTGTATCTTCAGTAGAATTAAATACTAGTGAAGTAGTAGTTAAGGGTAGTCAAGATACATTAGATAAGATTGCTACTGTTAAGGCTTTAGTTGATTTAAATAATAGTAAGTTTACTCAAGCTACAACATATGAATTAGAAAACTTACCAATCGTTGCTTACGATGAAAATGGTAATATCTTATCAAATGTTGAAGTAGTACCTGATACTATATCTGGTGTAGTTAAGTTTACTTCATATTCTAAGAATGTTCCAGTTAAGGTATTAACTACTGGAGATCTAGTTTATGGTAAAGCAATTTCATCTATTACTATAAATGGTAAGAGTGATTTCTTTACAACTATTTATGGTGAACAAAGTGCTATAGATAAGATTAGTGATGTAAATGTTACTATTGATGTTAGTGATCAAGGTAATAATGGTGCTAAGACTTATAATGTAACTATTGCTAAACCAAATGGTGTTAGATATATGTCTGAAACTAGTGCCCAAATTGTTGTTAACTTTGGTGAAGCTAAACAAAAAGAAGTAGTAGTTAAAGCTATTGATACTAGAAACGTACCTGATGGTTTAAGTGCAAATGCTGCATCAAAAGATGACATGAGTGTTACAGTTCAAGTTAAGGGTGTTCAAAGTGTTATTGATGCCATTAAAGATGATGATATAACTGCTTATGTAGATTTAAATGGTTATACTATTGGTGAACATACTGTTCCTGTACAAGTCGAAGGACCTGATACAAAAGCACAATATTTTGTTACTAAATCAGTTAAGATTATCTTAGCTAATAAAAATTAAAATAAGAACCTGATTATTCAGGTTCTTTTTGTATATGATAAAACAATAACATTATGTTTATTAATGCACATATACCTACAATTATATAAACTATATTAGCAAGCATTGATTCACCAAATAGAGTGGTAACTAGATTAAAATTGAATGCTCCAATTAATCCCCAGTTAAGTCCACCTATAATTGTAAATACTAAACTTATCTTTTGTAGTGTTTCCATAATAACCTCTTTTCTTAAGATTATTATGTTCATTTAATACATAATTATACATATTAAAAATATAATCTTATAGGAGGAATTATATGAAAAGAATATTTATGGTGTTAATATGTCTTTTATTATTAACATCATGTTCTAAAACAAATGAGGATAAATTAATTAAAAAATTTGAAAATGATGTTAATTCATCTAAGTCTTATACTTTAAAAGGTAGTTTAGAAATATTAAATGATGAAGATAGTTATAACTATTTAGTTGAAGTATCTTATAAAAAGAAGGATATGTATAAAGTTAAACTAAGTAATACTATTACTAATCATGAACAAGTAATATTAAAAAATAAAGATGGAGTATATGTTATAACTCCGTCATTAAATAAGAGTTTTAAGTTTCAAAGTGAATGGCCTAATAACAGTTCTCAAGCTTATATTTTATCTTCTATATTAAGTGATTTAATTAATACTGATAATAAGAACTATACTGAAGATAAGGATTATTATGTATTATACTCTGATGTTAATTATCCAAATAATAAAGATCTAGTTTATCAAAAGTTATATTTTGATAAGAATAATAATTTAGTTAAGAATGAAGTATATAATTCAGATAACAAGTTACGTATAAAATTTGTTGTTTCTTCAATTGATTTAAAGGCTAATTTAGACGATAATTTGTTTAATGTAGAAAATAATGTGGAACATAATTTAGATGCTGATAATAAGGTTTTAAACCCCTTAAATGAGATAATATATCCATTATACATTCCTAGCGATACATATCTATCATCTAAAGAGACTATAGCTATAGATAATGGTAATAGAAACATATTAACTTTTAGTGGTAATAAAGAATTTGTTTTAATAGAAGAACCTACAATGTTAAGCCAAGAATTTGAAACAATACCTGTATATGGAGATCCAATTATGTTAAATGGTAATGTAGGGGCATTATCTGGTAATAGTATATATTTTACTTTAGATAATATAGATTATTATATTGCTGGTAATGATTTATCTACTAGTGAATTATTAAGTGTTGCATCATCTTTATCTAATACTCTTGTTACAGTAGCAGGTAAATAGTGTATTTATCTTGAAATATTTAGTATTTATTACTATAATATTTTATATGGAGATGAAGATATGAGTTATAATGATGAAGAAAAAGCAGTTAGAAACTTTGTAATAATATTTATTTTAGTAATATTAGTTGCTGTTGGTTTATATTTCTTTACTAAGACTGTAGTTAAGAAAGAAGAAAGTACAAGTGATACTGAAACTAAGGAAGTAGAAGTAGATACAAGTAAAGCAATTATTGGTACTATGTTAAATAGAAAAGAAGATAATTATTATGTTATTCTTTATAAAAGTGATGATGCTAAAGTAAGTGAATATGAGAATTTAAAATCTCAATATACTTTATTTAATGATAAAGCATTATATTATGTAGATTTAGCTAATAGTTTAAATTCTAAATATTATGATAAAGATAATACAAATTATACTGCAGAGAATTTAGAAGATTTAAGATTTGGTGATTTAACTGTTATTGAGGTTAAAGATCATAAGATTGTTAAATCTTATAATAGTGTAGATAAGATTAAAAAGGTATGGAATATTAAAGTTAACAAATAGTTAACTTTTTTTATTTTTTATGATAAGATTATATAGAATAGAAGGTGAATATATGCAAAAGCAAAATAAGAAAGTTATTGGATTTAGTATTGTCGAAGTAATTGTTATTATTGTTGTTAGTGCAATATTTACATCTATAGCAACAGGCGTCATTGTTATGAATAACTTTAAGAGTGAAGCTGGTATAACTTATGCAGAATTATTACAAGATGATAAAGTAAAAGAATTCTTAGATGTTTATGCTGATGTATTAAGTGGTTATTATGAAAATGTTGATAAGAGTGAAGCTATTAACAGTGCTATATCTGGAATGATGAGTTATCTTGGAGATAAATATAGTACTTATTTAGATGATGATGCTACTAATAATTTAAATGATATGTTAGCAGGTACATATAATGGTATAGGTATATTAATAAATCAAGAAAAGGTTATTGAAGAAGTGTTTGATAATTCTCCTGCTATGTCTGCTGGTATATTAAAAGGTGATAAGATAGTTGGATTAAATAATGAAGATGTTAGTGGGTTAGAATTAAGTGAATTAACATCTAGAATAAAGAGTAGTAATGGTAAAGTTAATCTTAAAATATTAAGAGGTGAGGAATTAAAGGATATAATTGTTGAAGTTAAGACTTTAAATAAACCCGCTATATCATATTCAATAGATGAATATAATGATAAGAAGATAGGTTATTTACAAATACAAACATTTTCTCAAACATTGGCAGAACAAGTTAAACAAGTATTAAATAAATTTGATAATGAAAATATAGATTCAGTAATTATAGATTTAAGAGGTAATGGTGGTGGATATTTAAATGCTGCTACTGATACCGCTTCGTTGTTCTTAGAAAAAGGTAAAGTTATTTATTCTTTAGAAAATAAGAATAGTTATGAATCATTTAAAGATGAAACTGATGAACATAAGAACTATAATATAGTAGTGTTAGTTAATGAAGGTACTGCTAGTGCATCTGAAATATTAACTGGTGCATTAAAAGATAGTTATGGTGTTACCATTGTTGGTCAAAAGACTTATGGTAAGGGTAAGGTTCAACAAGTAAAGAATTTAAGTGATGGTTCAATGGTTAAATATACAACTGCTAAATGGTTAAGACCTAATGGTGAATGTGTTGATGGTGAAGGTATTAAACCAGATTACGAAGTTGAAATTGAAGTAGTCGATGAAAATACTATTGTTGATACTCAATTAAAGAAAGCTATAGAAGTACTAGTTAACTAGCACTTCTTTTTGATTTTATAAATAATTATGTTATAATGGTTAACGAAAGAAGGACTAACAATGAAAGACTTAAAGGTAGGAGATGTACTTGCCATACATAGTTATAAACATAATGGTAAGTTAGATCATACATCAAGTGAAGCAACGGTACTTGATATAAAAGATGATATGATAGTTTGTGGTAATGACAAAACTATGATAAATGAAAGTGATGGTAGAACTCATCAAATAAATGAACCTGCTATATTATTCTTTTATAAAGATAAATGGTATAACATAATAGGTCAAATTAAAAATAGAGGTATATTTTATTATTGTAATATAGCTACTCCTTATATAATAGAAGATGGAATAATTAAATATATTGATTATGATTTAGATTTAAAAGTATTCCCAGATGGTTCATTTAGGGTATTAGACAGGAATGAATATAAGTATCATTCCAAGATAATGGAGTATCCAAAAGAGTTAGATACCATACTAAAAAGGGAATTAACTAACTTAATTGAGGTAAAAAAGCAGAAAAAAGACCCATTTAAGCCCGAAATTATTGAGAAATATTATGAAATTTATAAAAATATCAAAAAAATTTAAATTTTTGATATTTTTTTCTTGCATTTAGTAAAAATATGTTGTATTATTAAGAAGTGTTAGCAAAAAAAGCCAACACAAATATATATCAAATATATAAGGAAATGTTAAATATTTGACACTAAATTAAAAAAAATAAATTTTTTTAAAAAAAGTGTTGACTTATATTTCTAGATTTGATATATTACATATGCACTGCTGATTAAAACAATCAAAAGTGCAGTAAGATCTTTGAAAACTAAGTAAAAAAGTCAATTAATTTGTAGTTTAGGACAAACGAAGAAATTTGATTTATTTATATAAATCTTTTATTTTGAGAGTTTGATCCTGGCTCAGGATTAACGCTGGCGGCATGCCTAAGACATGCAAGTCGAACGAGAGGGCCCATTGACATTCATCGAAAGTTGAAGTGCTTGCACTGATGCTGGACTTGTTTAGATTTGGATTTTCCCTCTAGTGGCAAACGGGTGAGTAACACGTGGGTTACCTACCTCTTAGACTGGGATACCGATTGGAAACGATCGTTAATACCGGATGTTCTCTACGGAGTAAAGGAGCCTTTAAAGCTTCGCTAAGAGATGGGCCTGCGGCGTATTAGCTAGTTGGTGGGGTAATGGCCTACCAAGGCGACGATGCGTAGCCGTACTGAGAGGTTAAACGGCCACACTGGGACTGAGACACGGCCCAGACTCCTACGGGAGACAGCAGTTAGGAATATTCGTCAATGGGGGAAACCCTGAACGAGCAATGCCGCGTGAGTGATGAAGGTCCTTTGGATTGTAAAACTCTGTTGTTATGGAAAAATGCTAAGAATAGGAAATGATTTTTAGTTGATGGTACATTTCAAGAAAGCCACGGCTAACTACGTGCCAGCAGCCGCGGTAATACGTAGGTGGCGAGCGTTATCCGGATTTATTGGGCGTAAAGCGTGCGCAGCCGGTTTATTAAGTCTAAGATGAAAGCCCGAAGCTTAACTTCGGTTTGTTTTAGAAACTGGTAGGCTTGAGTATAGTAGAGGCAAACGGAATTTCTAGTGTAGCGGTAAAATGTGTAGATATTAGAAGGAACACCAGTGGCGAAGGCGGTTTGCTAGGCTAGCACTGACGGTCATGCACGAAAGCGTGGGGAGCAAATAGGATTAGATACCCTAGTAGTCCACGCCGTAA
>CAMOFW010000010.1 GCA_946613765.1 uncultured Mycoplasmatota bacterium | reverse complement strand
TTGTCCATCCACTATATGATGTTGATGATACAATTGGTTCTTCTTTATCTATTTTTACTTCTGTTGTTACATTTTTTCCAACTATTTGATTATTTTCATTAAATTGAGCACTTACACTTACACTTGCTCTTAAAATTGATAAAGCATTAATTGTTTCCATATTTGAATATAGTTTATTAACTGTTGCACCAACTGAAGGATTAGTAAATACATCATTTTTATCTATTACTTTTGTTGTTCCTTCAACTGTAAATCTTGCATCTACTAAAGATGAATAATTAGGATTAATTATTAATAAAACATCTGATTTAGTCCATTCAAATGATGATGTTGAAGAATCATAGCTTAATTCCTTTATAATTTTATATGATCCATTATTTAATCTTTCATAATCATATGCTTTAATACCTAATGCTGTTGCTAATACTTCTTGAACAACTAGATCGCAGTTACTATCTTCTGTAACACTTGCAGTTCTGTCATAGCCATCTATTCCAATATTAATAATTCTACATGCTAAGTTATCTTCGCTATCTTGTGGATTTTGAATGAATGGTATTTCTCCTCCTTCATCATCTATGTAGTTATCTGCTACTACATATCCATTTTGTACTAGAGTAGAAACTGTAATTGTTTTTGCTGATTCTATATTTGTCTCCTCTGCAAATTTTATTGCTTGAGTTTTTAAATAATTAATCTTTGTATTATACTCATTTTTTCTTGTATTATTTGTTATGTTATAATACACTGGTGTACCTATACCAACTAATATTGCAAGTATTACTATTACTGCTAATATTTCTGTTAATGTAAATCCCTTACTTTTCATATTCTACCTCTATTCTATATTAGATTTTATCAAATATTTATTTAAAATACAATATAATAAAAAAGCAATTATAGATATTCTATAATCGCTACATTCTTCTTAATTTTATCAATCAAATCTGCAATATCATATTTATTGAATATTGCTTGAAAATTTGATGGATCCATAAGAAATATTGGATAATATGTTTTAAATACATCTTTATAGTTTTCTATACCTAAATCTTTTAAATAATCTATGTTTGCTTTTACTACATTAGCATTATTTTCAAGGTCTACTCTAAGTTCATCTGATATTATATTTGTAATATCTTCTTCAATAAAATTCATAGTATTCACACTCCTATTTAATATTTAATGTTTTAGCAACATTATCCATATCTTCTTTAGATAATCTACTATCATATAGTAGTGCAGTTAATAATATCTTATCATTAGAAATATTATTAAATATTGCTAATAAATAATTTATAATTCTATTAACTTTATTCTTAGAAAAACTATATTTACCAACTATGTATGAATTGTCAGTTTCTTTATATTTATTTTTCATAGACTTTAATACATTTTTATGTTCTTCCATAAATGAATTTGAAATCATTTCAAAGTTTTCTTCTAATTTGTCTAATTCTTCAAATAATTCATCTTCTTGAACTAATTCTTTAACATAGTTATTAGTTTCATCTTTATCTAAAACTTCATTTAATTCAATTTTCTTTTCAAGTACTTTATCTAACACTTCTTGTTTTAGTACAAATGCTTGATATACAACCTTGTTATGAGAAACAGTCTTATATGGAATTTCACTCTTCTTTAGGAATAAAATTCTATCAACAAGTTCTTTAACATTAGTTGCTAAGCACTCTGGATAATATTTAATTAAATCTTCTTCTCCTGTATTGATTATCATGTCCATTCTATTAGCAAGTTCAACTGAATTAATTGCTAATAAACTTAAAGCTGCCTTACCATCATTCTTTTTAACAGATACTTTGTAATCCATTAGCATTTGTAGTGATTTTTTAAAATCTACTGGATTAATTGCAAGTATAGCAGCAAATTTAGCTATATCTTGATTTTCTAAGGAAATATTGTTTTCTTTTAGTACAATATAGTTTCTAAAGAATGATTGTAATCCTTTTAAGAATACTGATATTGGGATTAGTGCTGGATCTATTCCTGTTTGTTTAGACACTTGTACTAATTTATCTAAGTCATCATAAGTATATGATACTAAAATTGATGGAGATAATTTAATATCCTCTTCAGTTTTATTTAATGTATTAATAATAAAGTCATATTTATCCTTTAGATTATTATCTGAAATAATTGAAGGATAAGAATAAATAAATTCTTTATTAATACCCTTTTCATCTAAAAATTGTAAATTTTCTATTACTTTTTCTGCATTATCTAAATCTTCGTCATTGAATCTTGTTTGATCAAAGCCAAGTGATTCAATTGTTGATCTAATATCAGATTTATCTTGAGAAGATACAACATCTACTGGATCTAGTTTAGCTTCATCTTCAACGCTTTCTAGAACAATTTCTTCGCCTTCTGGTTCTAGTGTTATTTCGTCTTCAGTTATTTCTTCTAATGAAACATTTTCTTCAGGAGTTTCATCTATTTCAGTTTTTTCTTCTTCTACTTTTTCTTCTTTAACTTCTTCTACTACTGGAGTTTCTTCAGCTGCTTCTTTTTTAGCAGCAGCTCTTTCAAAGTATGGAATTAAATCATCTTCAGGGAATAAGATTACTTTAGCAGCAGCAACTGCTTCTTTTTCAGTAAATCCTACATGAGTTAAAGTTTCAACAACTTCTTCTCTTGTTTTATTTATATCTCCTGATTTAGATAAATCAATTAGTTCAATTAAGTTTTCTTGATATCTCTTAGCATCAGAAATATCTACATCTAATTTAGCTAGTTCATCTTCAGATTCTTTAATTACTTTAGATCTATTATCACTTTCATCAGTAAGTTCTTTAATTTTATTTTCAAGGTTTTCAATTTGTTCAGGTATTTTGTCTAGTTCTTCTTTTAAACTATTTAATAAAGAAACTGATTTACCTACTTTTTCTAGTCCAGGCATGTATGCTTCTAAGTCGCTAAATCTATCTGATACTTCACTAGCTTTAGTTATATCATCAATATCATTTTGAACATGAGTTATCTCCTCTTCAAAATTTTTCTTTTCTTCTTCAGCTTTAGCTTTATTAGTATTTGAGGTTTCAACCTTCTTATTGAAATCTTCTAAAATTTTACTATCATCACTAATTAAGTTGCTTATTCTATCTAATATAGATTTAGTACTGTTCATATTAGCACACTCCTTTATTATTCTTATAATTGATTATAACAAAATAATTAATAAAAGTAAATATATCAAAAGAAAAAAGAACTTATTAAAAGTTCTTATGATCCAGTACTATAGTAATGCTTAATTCCTGATTTAAATACTATAACACTTATTAACAAGAATACTATTATTGCTAATGGACATAGTAAATATAATAAATTGTTTGTAGTATTATTTAAATATTGAATTGGATAGTAATTAATAAATGTTATTGGTATTACTATAGTAAATATAATTCTAATTACTTTATTATATATATCCATTGGGTATTGTGCTAGTGTTCTTGTACCGTTAGTAAAAATATTTATTACTTCTAGGCCTTGCACTGTTTTAAAGCAAAATGCTGCACAAAGTATAAATACTGATGTGAATAGAATAAAAGATGATAATATCATTAAGATTAATAATATTATTTTTAATATAGAGATACTTTCAACTACTTTTATAAAACTTGATATAACTAAATAACTTGCAAATATTACTCTACCTAGTTTTTCATAACATATATCACTACCAAATATTTGTAAGAATATATTTCTAGGTCTTATTAAGAGTAAATCAAAATTACCATTGATTATTAAATTAGCAAAGTTATCAAATCCTCTTGAAAACATTTCTGAAAGTGAAAATCCTAACCATACGACTGAATAACTTAATATTAGTTGATTTATATTATAGATATCTAATAATGAAAATTTATAGAATAATGCCTCTACTGCAAATATTTCTAAAAACATAGATAGTGTTTGTGCTAGAATAGTAAGAATAAATGATACTTTATATTCTAGGGCTACTTTTAAGTGAATAGATAAATATTTTCTTATCATATTAGCCACCTTGAATTACTACTTTCTTTAAAGCTTTTTTCATTATTAGATGACCTATTATTAATAAAACTATTATCCATATTATTTGTAATCCTATACTTTTTAATGCATATAAAGTATCTATATTACCTGAATAGATTCTAAAAGGAAGATCTCCTATTAATCTAAATGGTAAATATTCACTTACCATTATTAATATTGTAGGTAATAGAGGTATTGGTAAATCAAATCCTGCTAGTAATTCTGCTATTGAATTTAAAATACTAAATATACCTTTATCATGCATTGTAAAGAATGTTAAGAAGTGAGCTATTAAATTAATAGCACATACTACTAAACTTCCTAAAAACATTGATATTAAAAATAATATAAATGCTAATAAAGATATTGGTAGAGATAAATTATATGGTTTAGGTAAGAATAATGCTACTACTATTATTGGTAAGAATCTAAGTAGTGTAGCAGCATATTTTTTAGATAATAATTTAACATACCACCAGATATATAAATCATATGGTCTACATAATTCATATGCTACTGTACCTGTTCTAATGGATGCAAATATATCTTTATCTTTGTTTCTAATATATATTAGAGCAAAGAATGCTTGATTTAACCATACATATGTTATTAATTGATCATAGTTTATTGAATCTATTGAGGTATGTGAATAAAATGCAGTATATACACATACTAATAATGCACCCCAAAAGAATTGAGTAGCTATACCTGCAAGGGCTGCACTTCTATATTGTAAATTTGAAAGTAACTCTAATTTTAAATAACTTAGATATTTCATAGATTTAGATCTTGATATAATTTAAAAATTATATCATCTAAATTATCTTCATAAACATTAACATCTTTTATTTCACATTCTTTAGAATATTTATTAATTATATTAGATACACTTGTATTATTATCTATTTCTAATAATATTCTATTTTTATTTTGTTCTATTACTTTAGAATTTTTAATATTTGGGATTTTATTTAATTTTTCAAATATTATTTCTACTTTTTTATTATTTGCAAATTTAGATTTAATTCCTTTTAAGGAACCATCATATAATTTCTTACCATGACCTATTACTATTAATCTATTTGTTAGTGCTTCGATATCACTCATGTCATGGCTTGTTAATATAACTGTAACTTTTTTCCTTTTGTTTATTTCTTTGATGAAATTTCTTACTTGAACTTTAGATACTGCATCTAGTCCAATTGTTGGTTCATCTAGAAATAGTATTTTTGGATTATGAAGTAATGATGCGGCAATTTCGCAGCGCATTCTTTGACCAAGACTTAATTGTCTTACTGGTGTATGTAAGAATTCTTTTAGATCTAATAATTTTATTAAATCATCTAGAGTATTATTATATTCTTCATCACTTATTTTATATATACTTTTAAGTAATTGAAATGAATCTAGAGCTGGTATATCCCACCATAGTTGGGATTTTTGTCCAAATACTACTCCAATATTTCCTACATATTTTTTTCTATCATTAAATGGATTAAATCCGTTTACTGATATTGTTCCACTATCTGGTTTTAAGATACCACATAGCATTTTAATAGTTGTTGATTTACCTGCTCCATTAGGACCAATATAGGCAACAACTTCACCCTCATCAATATCAAAAGAAATATTATCAACTGCATTAATATATTTGTAATCTCTTTTAAATAAAGAGCGGAAAGCATCTTTAAGGCCACTACCACGTTGTGGTACTTTGAAGGTCTTATTTAAATTTTCCACACTGATATAACTCATACTTCCTCCTTATGTTATATTAACTCTTATAAAGATTTATACACGACAAAACGCGCCTTTTAACCTCCTTTTCTAAGACGCAAAAAATCCACATTTGAATGTAGCCCTACCTATGTCGAATAAAAATCTTGTAAAAAAGTCAACTTCATTATATATCGCACATATGTATGTGTCAACAAAAAAATAAAAAAGAGATAAAATTATTTATCTCTTACTTTTGCATTAAATTTAGATGTAACACTATCTATGATAGTATTAAATACTTGCATTACTTCTTCATCTTCTAGTGTTCTAGATGGATCTTGGAAGCATAATTTATATGCCATTGATTTTTTATTATCTTCAATATTTGGATATAAATCAAATATTTGAATATTAGTTAATAATCTTCCTCCGGCTTTTTTAATTGCAAGTTCAATATCTTGTGATGTTACTTTGTTATCTACTATGAATGCAACATCTTTATAGATACCTGGGAATTTTGAAACATCTTTATATTTCATAGAACCAGTTCTAAATGATAATAATTTAGTTAAGTTGATTTCCATAACATATACATTATCTTTTGATACGTTTGGATGTAATTTACCAATTATACCAACATTAGTTCCATTAACAACAATCGCAGCACTTACACCTGGATGTAGTTCATTTGGAATTGTATCATTTATTTGAAGTGAGTATCTTCCTTCATATCCTAAGAAGTATAATAATTCTTCCATAACACCTTTGATATAATAGAAATCAACGTTTTCTCTTTGAATATCTAGTTTGTATTCACCAGCCATTAAAACTGCTAATTTAGATTCTTCTTGATATGTTCCTTCGCTATCTTTATAAAAACCTTTAGCTAATTCAAATATTGAAATGTTTGAATTATTTCTAGCTTTATTATATTTATAGATTTCATTTAATGAATATAGTAAAGAATATCTTAAAGTATTTCTATCTTCACTCATTGGATCATTTAATGTTACTTCAGTAAATTCATCTTTAGTGAATTTATGTACTTCACTATTTGGAATTAATGTATAACTCATTGTTTCATTTAATCCTAGATCTGCTAATTTATGTTTAATAGCACGTTTAGTTTTATCATATGATCCTTTAATAGTTTCTAAGACTGGTAGTTTACCTTCAATTTTATCCATTCCATAGATTCTACCAACTTCTTCAATTAAGTCTTCAACAATTTTTATATCTCTTCTTCTTGATGGAACTATTACATTTAATGATTCATTATTATCTTTAACTGTAAATCCTAATCTTTCAAAGATTGATATTACTTCTTCTTTAGAAATATTAATTCCTAAAACACTCTTAATCTTATCTATAGTAATATCAATATTAGCATCTGTAATATTTGAATTATTATATTCTAACATACCACCGACAATTGTAGCATCAGCATACTTTTCTAGTAATGCACAACTTCTTTCAATTGCCATATAAGTTCTTTTTGGATCTAATCCTTTTTCAAATCTATTTGATGCTTCAGATCTTAATATTTTCTTACTTGTTTTTCTAATCTTAATTGAATCGAAGATTGCTGATTCAATAATGATATCTTTAGTATCTTCTTCTACTTCAGTAGATAATCCACCCATAACACCTGCTAGTCCAACTGCTTTATTTGGATCAGCAATAACTATATCTTCTCTTGATAATATTCTTTCTTGGGAATCAAGTGTTGTTAATTTTTCATTATCATTAGCATTTCTTACGATTAGAGTATTTCCTAATCTATTAGCATCATAATAGTGTAGAGGTTGACCTGTTTCTAACATAACATAATTAGAAATATCTACTACATTATTAATTGGTCTAATACCTGATGCAATAAGTCTATTTTTAATGAATTCTGGACTTTCTTTAATTGTTACATTAATAGCTTTTTTAGCTAGGAATAATGAACAATCATCAGTTTGAACATCTATTTTAAAACTATTTTTAATATCATCTGAATTAGCTGTGTAAGATAAATCAATATCTTTTACTTTTTTGTTATAGATTGCTCCTAGTTCATAGGCCATACCTAAAATACTTAATAAATCACCACGATTACTTGTTAATTCAAAATCAATTACTTCATCATCTAGTCCTAATGCTTTAATAGCATCTACTCCTAAAGGAGTATCTTGTGGTAATACATGAATGCCTTCTTTATCTTCAGGTTTTAGAAATTTATTATCTAAACCAAGTTCAGCCATAGAACATAACATTCCGTTTGATTCTTGACCTCTTATAGTTCCTTTTTTAATTTCTCCACCTGGTAATTTTGCTCCAACTAAAGCAACAATAACTTTTAATCCTTTTTTAACATTTGGTGCACCACATACGATGTCTAATACTTCAGTACCTACATCTACCTTACAACAATGTAAGTGATCACTATCTGGATGATCAACACATTCTAATACTTCACCAGTAACTAACTTGCTACATTTAATTAGACTACCAGCATCATCGTATTCGTTACCTACACCAGTCATAGCTTCTGCTATTTCATTAATAGTTAAATTTTCATCTAAATCAATATAGTCAGATACAAATTTTCTACTTAGTAACATTAGTCCTCATCCTTTCTATCAAATTGTTCAATAAATCTAATATCATTTCCATATATTGTTCTAATATCTGGAATATTATATTTAAACATTGCCATTCTATCGATACCAGTACCAAATGCAAATCCTTGATATACTTTTGGATCATAGCCACTCATTGTTAATACATCAGGATGTACCATACCAGCGCCTAGAACTTCAATCCATCCAGTTTGCTTACATAATGAACAACCTTTGCCACCACACTTAAAGCATGTTACGTCTACTTCTACTGATGGTTCAGTGAATGGGAAGAAACTAGGTCTAAATCTAACTTGAGTCTTTTCTCCAAGAATTCTTTTCATCATTACTTCTAGTGTGCCTTTTAAGTCAGCCATAGAAATATTTTTATCTATTACTAAACCTTCAATTTGCATAAATTGATGTGAGTGAGTTGCGTCTTCATCTCTTCTATAAACTTTACCAGGACAAACGATTCTAATTGGTCCCTTTTCCTCATTTGCTTCCATAGCTCTTACTTGAGCTGTTGAAGTTTGACTTCTAAGTAAGAAGTTTTCTACTTCATCTTTTAAATAGAAAGTATCTTGAGCATCTCTTGCTGGATGTCCTTTTGGTATATTTAGTTTTTGAAAGCAATTTTCATCACTCTCAAGTTCTGGTCCTTCAAAAACTGTAAATCCCATAGATACAAATAAGTCTTCAAATTCCTCAACCATTCTTGTCATTGGATGAAGTGATCCTCTTTTAATTTTCTTACTTGGTAAAGTAATATCTATTGATTCTTTATTTAATTTTTCATTTAGAATTGCATTATTAATTTCCTCTTCTTTTTTGCTTATTAAGTCATTAGCATAATTCTTTACTTCATTAACTAACATACCTACAGTTTTCTTTTCTTCAATAGATAAATCTCTCATATTTTTAGTTAATTCAGTAATGCATCCACTTTTACCAACGTACTTAGCTTTTAAATCTACGATGTCTTGAGGTTTGTTAACACTTTCTAAATCTCTTACTAATGATTCTTTGATATTATTAATATTTTCTTGCATCTTTATTCCTCCTTAAAAAATAAAAAAATCTAGAAACATTGGGGCGAATTATATCCGCGGTACCACCCAAATTCTAGATTTACTAGCACTTTAATAGATTAACGCTCTATATACGATTAAACTCCATTTATTGAATATTCATTATTACTATTTTTAATATTATCTCACCATTTAATATCTCTCTTTGAAAAACATTGTAATAACTACTTGATAAATATCAACATTTATTGGTGTTATTATACTATATTATTTAATTTTTATCAATAAAACATAAGAAAAAAGTAAACATTTTTATGTTTACTCTCCTTTCATTTTTGGTAAGACAATTTCGTTGTCTTCTTCAGTTATATTATCAAAATTGATTAAGTTATTATCAACTTTTTGAATTGCAGGTTCAACAGGCTTAAATCCAACATATTTTTCTTCCTTAGGTTCTTCAGTTTGAACTTCTGGTGAGAAGTTTTCAAATCCTGCAAATTTTTCTTTTAATTCTTCTTTTAGTTTTTCTTGTTTTTCTACAAGTACTTCGTCTTTTTCTTCCTCTTTTAAAGTTTCATTTAATCTTTGTTTTACATTAGATAATTTAATTACTTTAACTACATCATAAATAACTACGATTATAGCTGGAATAAGTAAGAAGAATAACCAACCACTTTTAGATTGTAGCATAAATTGAATGTATCCTAAAAATGGAATAGTAAAAACTACCTTACCTAATAAGTTGTTACTTGTTACAAGTGCAGAGTCTGGGATTGGGTTGTTATCACCTTGAGTTCTAAATTTAATATCTCCTTCAGTTTTAATTACTGATTTAACTCTGTGTGTTATTGTCAAACCCTCGCCCAAGGTGGATGATGAAATAAATGTTATAACATCTCCTTCTTTTACTTCTTCAGGTTTTACTCTTTTTGTTAATACAACATCATATACATTAATGTTAGGCTCCATTGATGGAGATATAATTGTATATAATGATATTAATGGTTCATATTTTTTACCTTTAGCTTCATATATTTTAGATGAAACTACATAATAAATTAATATGGTTGCTAGTAGGATAAGAAATATAAGAACAATCCATGATAAAACTTTTAAAACTGTTTTAACAATGCGGTTGTTAAAAAAATTACGTATTTTATCCACACGCTCCACCCCTATTCTTATATATATTATAAGAAATAATACTATATTAAACAAGTAAAAAAAGAACCATATGGTTCTTTTTTACACTAATTTGATACAGCAACTGCGCTTACTTTAACATTTGCTTTAAATGTCTTATTCTTATCTACATTTTGATTAGTTCCATTATCTTTAAATTTATAAACTATCTTATATGTATTTACTGAGTTAGCAGCTACTATTTCATTAGTCTTTAATGTTTGTCTTACATATGGTGCACTTGAATCACTAATAATCTTAGTTCCATTTCTATATAAATCATAAACTATATTATTTGCATTAGTGAAGTTATTTGTTACATTAATCCATTCAAAGTCATATGATATTGCTTTTGGATTATTATTAACAATCTTAAATTCTTGTGTTCCACTCCATCCAGGTACTATGTTACTACCATTTAAAGATTTAATATCTTTTAATTCAATAACATATTCGCCCTCATATGGATCTATATCATCACACTCTTGATCACAAGTTCCATCTCCATCTGTATCGATGTTCTTGTCAGGTACTCCGTCTCCGTCAGTGTCACAATTTAAATCACAAACATTATCACCGTCATTATCAATATTTAAATCTGGTTTTCCATCATTATTTGTATCACAGTTAATATCACATTTACCGTCTCCATCTAAATCACAATTTAGATCACATAAACCATCATGGTTAGTATCACAGTTTAAGTCACACTTTCCATCTCCGTTTGTGTCACAGTTCATGTCACATTTACCATCACCATCAGTGTCGCAGTTTAAATCACATACGCCATCTTTATTTGTATCAATGTTTAGATCTGGATTACCATCACCATCAGTATCACAGTTTAGATCACAAACTAAATCTCCATCTGTATCAATATTTATATCTGGTTTGCCATCTTTATCAGTGTCAATATTTATATCTGGATCTCCATCATGATCTGTATCAATGTTAATGTCTGGTTTTCCATCATTGTTAACATCGATATTTATATCTGGTTTACCGTCACCATCTGTATCAATATTTGTGTCTGCTTTACCATCACCATCAGTATCACAGTTTAGATCACAAACTAAATCTCCATCTGTATCAATATTTAAATCTGGCTTTCCATCTCCGTTTGTATCGATATTAATATCTGGTTTGCCATCTCCATTTGTATCAATGTTAATATCTGGTTTGCCGTCACCATTTGTATCAATATTAGTATCTGCTCTGCCATCACCGTTATTATCACAGTTTAAGTCGCACTTGTTATCACCATTTGTATCGATGTTAATATCTGGTTTGCCATCTCCGTTTGTGTCAACGTTAATATCTGGTTTTCCATCATTATTTGTATCAATATTTAAATCTGGTTTTCCGTCTCCATTTGTATCGATATTTGTATCTGCTCTGCCATCACCATTTGTATCACAGTTTAGATCACAGATTCCATCATTATTCTTATCAACATTTAGATCTGGTTTACCATCTCCGTCTGTATCAATATTTGTGTCTGGAATATTATCTCCATTTGTATCACAATTTAAATCACAGATTCCATCATTGTTCTTATCAATATTTATATCTGCTATATTATCACCATTTGTATCAATGTTTGTATCTGGTTTTCCATCACCATTAATGTCACAGTTTAGATCACATTTACCATCACCATCAAAATCACAATTGATATCACAAACTAAGTCATTGTTAATATCGCAATTTAAATCGCATTTACCATCATGGTTAGTATCACAGTTAATGTCACACTTACCATCACCATTTGTATCAATGTTTGTGTCTGGTTTTAAATCTCCATTTGTATCACAGTTTAAATCACAAATACCATCATCATCTGTATCGATATTAATGTCTGCTATACCATCTCCGTTTGTATCACAATTTAAATCACAAACTAAGTCATCATCGTTATCAATATTTATGTCTGGTTTTCCGTCACCATCTGTATCAATGTTTATATCTGGTTTATTATCACCATCTGTATCAATATTTAGATCTGGTTTATTATCTCCATCTGTGTCGATATTAATATCTGCTTTTCCATCTCCATCAATATCAATGTTAACATCTGGCTTTCCATCTCCATCTGTATCGATATTAAGGTCTGCTATACCATCTCCATTAGTATCAATATTTAAATCTGGTTTTCCGTCTCCATCTGTATCGATATTAATATTAGGAATTCCATCACCAGTAGTATCAATGTTAAGGTCTGCTATACCATCGTCATCTAAGTCGATATTGTAATCTGCTATACCATCATTATCTGAGTCGCAGTTAAGGTCGCATCGTCCATCTCCTGTAACATCAATATTTATTTTTTGAATACTTTCACTTGGTATTGCTTCTTCGGCACTCCTTAAATTATATCTGTATAAGAATACACATAATAAAATCTTAAGTACTAACAATAAAAGTAAAAAGATAATTAAAAGATAAATACGGCGTTTCTTTTGCTCATAATCAACGTCATATTCTTGATCATATATTCTATTATCGTTCATATCTATTCCTCCATTAATATCTTAGTTCAACTGTTGTAATATTACTGTTTGCTTTCTCTTTAGCTTTCACATAATTGTTATAAGAAAATATTGCTCCACAAAGAACTAATAAAAACATCATTATTGAAACTGTGTATAGAACTGTATTAAATAAAAGTGTCTTGTTTTTCTTAGAATTTTCTATACTTTCAATGCGTTCTTCAAAATCTTTTTTTATTTGTTCATTACTTTCGTTCATTGTGAGACACATCCTATCATATTAAATATACCATAATAAGTGCCTAAAAACAATAAAAAAATCTCTTGTATAAGAGATTTTCTATTAGTCTTTAACAAATGGAATTAATGCCATGAATCTTGCCCATTTAATATGTTTAGCAATATGTCTTTGATGTTTTGCACAAGCTCCAGTCATTCTTCTAGGCATAATCTTTCCTTTTTCAGTTATATATTTTGATACAACATTAACATCTTTATAGTCAAAGTCTTTACCAGCACACATTTGGCAAACTTTTTTCTTTTTACGATAAAATTCAGCCATGATTTATTCTCCTTTCTTAATTAAAATCAAAAGGTAAATCATCATCAGTTAATGCTACTTCGTCTCCCATATTTGCATATGGATCTTCATTTAAATTTGTAGTTTCGATATCTGACGATGGTTCACTATAATTACTTTCGTTAAATGAAGAGTTATTAGAAGATTTTGAACCTAAGAATGTAACATTATCACAGATAACTTCTGTAACATATCTCTTAGTTCCATCTTGAGCATCATAATTTCTTACTTGAATTCTACCTTCAACAGCTACTTGAGTACCTTTAGTGCAGTATCTAGCAATGTTTTCAGCTTGTTTTCTCCAAGCAACACAATTGATAAAATCTGCCTCTCTTTGTCCTGTTTGTTGATTAACAAAGTTTCTATCAACGGCAATAGAGAATGTAGTAGTCGCAGTACCAGATGAAGTAGTTTTTAATTCAGGATCTCTTGTTAGTCTTCCAATTAATATTACTTTATTCATATTTTACTCCTCTTCTTTTCTAATAATTAAATGTCTAATAACATTTTCATTAATAGAAGTTTTACGATCTAATTCTGCAATAGTTTCTTTTTCTGCTTCAAAAGTTAATAGATAATAATATCCATTAATTTCCTTTTTAATAGGATATGCTAATTTTTTAAGACCTAATTCTTTCATTTCGATATTTTTAGCCTTGTTATCTTTAGCAACTTTAGAAACTGAATCAGCAACCTTTTTAACGTCAGATTCTTCATTTGAAGATTTAACGATAAACATCATTTCGTATTTGTTCATTTTCTACACCTCCTTATGGTCTATTTCGGTTTCAATCTTGTTGAAACAAGGAGTAATTAAATTACTCGGTAGTATTATAGCAAAAATACTATGTAATATCAAGTAAAAAGCACCTAATTTAGGTGCTTACTGTCTATTTTGTTGACTCTTACTAGTTTCTTATTTTTAGTTAATTCGTTAATTGTTTTTATATTACTTTTATCTTTATTATTTCCTTCTTTTTTAATTAATTTTACGAGACTATTTAGATAATCATAAGCAAATGTCATTATCTTTTTTGCATCCATATTTTTGCTTGCTATAGATAAATAATTAGCTATATGATCTTCACTTACACTTATATCAAAATATTCTTCTGAAAGTATGGAAAAACCTTCTTCATCACTAATTGGTTTACCATTGTCATCAATGCTAACTAAGAAGTTATCTATTTCTATACCGTGGGATTTAGATAATCTTACGTATTGGTAATTTTCTCTATCTCTACTTGGTTTATTGATATATTCTGTAGTATTAGTTATTGGATATACTATTTTTTTGTCTATTAAACCTATTAGCTCTTCTCTAGAATAGATTTTATCCTTTTCAATCATTTTGTTTGTATAAACGTCTTTTGTTGTAAGGCAAATATAGTGGACCCTTTTATAAACTTTCCAGTATCTAAAATTATCTCCGTGTCCTTCATATTCATTATCAGTTAATACCATTTTAGTTGGTATACTTATTACTTTTGAATAATTTGAGTTATTATACATATTTATCAAGTTATATACATCTTGTATATCACTGATAACTTCAAAGTATTGTGTTATTAATCTAAATTTGGTTAAGTTATCAAGTTCATCCCATGAGTAAATAAGGCGTCTCATGTTGCTTATTTCGTTTTGAATTAATAAACCAGAATAATCTTGTCTGTTGAGTCTATTTGCAAGTATTTGATTTGCTTCTAATGGTATATAATTCATATCCTTATCTCCCCTATAATAAATATAACACCATTTCAAGTATTAATCATCATTGTTGAC
>CAMOFW010000009.1 GCA_946613765.1 uncultured Mycoplasmatota bacterium | reverse complement strand
TATAATATAGATAATAAAAGAGGCGATTATATGAAAAAAATAGTAGATGGAAATAAAGCTTGTAGTGATGTAGCTTACCTTTTTAGTGAAGTTGCATCAATTTATCCAATAACACCATCTTCACCAATGGCATCTGAAGTAGATAAATTAACTTCAACTAATAAAAATATTTTTAATGATAAAGTTAAAGTAGTTGAAATGCAAAGTGAAGCAGGTGCAGCAGGAGCAATGCATGGAGCTTTAATTAGTGGCTCACTTGCAACAACATTTACAGCATCTCAAGGTCTACTTTTAATGATACCAAATATGTATAAAATAGCAGGTGAAGGATTACCTGGTGTAATACATGTAGCAGCAAGAAGTATTGCAACACATGCTTTATCTATATTTGGAGATCACTCAGATATTTATGCAACAAGACAAACTGGATTTGCTATGCTTGCATCATCATCAGTATTTGATGCTCAAAACTTAGCTGCAGTAGCACACTTAAGTGCTATTAAAGCAAGAGTTCCATTCTTACATTTCTTTGATGGATTTAGAACATCTCATGAAATTAATACTATCGAATCAATCCCAGAAGAAGAATTATTAAAATTAGTTGATTTTGAAGCAATAAAAGAATTCAAAAAAAATGCACTAAACACAAATGCTAATTATCAAATGGGTATGGCAGAAAACGATGATATCTATTTCCAAAGTGTAGAAGCAAGAAATAAATCATATATTGAATGTGCTGATATTGTTAATGACTATATGAAATCAATTAACGATATTATGCATACAGATTACAAACCATTTAATTACTATGGAGCAGAGGATGCTAAATACGTAATCGTTGCTATGGGATCAGTATGTGATACTATTAAATTAGTAATAGATAAATTAAATAAAGAAGATAAAAAATACGGACTTATCGAAGTACATTTATATAGACCATTTTCTATTAAATATTTATTAGATGTATTACCAGAGTCAGTAGAAAAAATAGCCGTTCTTGATAGAACTAAAGAAGCAGGTAGTGTTGGAGAACCACTATATTTAGATGTAGTAAGTGCACTAAAAGATAAAGATATTAAAATTGTAGGGGGAAGATATGGTTTATCTTCTAAAAATACAACACCAAATGACATCCTAGGTATCTATCATATGCTTGAAACAGAACTAAAAGAAAACTTTACTGTATCTATTAAAGATGATATTACACATTTAAGCATAGATCCAGTAGACTACGATTTTAACTTAGATGCTAATGAAATACTAATTTATGGATTTGGCTCAGATGGTATGGTTTCAACATCTAAAGACATAATGAAAATATTAGGTAATAATACTGACAATTATGTACAAGGATATTTTGAATATGACTCTAAAAAGAGTGGTGGTATAACAATATCACATTTAAGAATATCAAAAAATAAAATTAATGCACCATATTATATAACAACTCCAAGTTTACTTGTTATAACTAAGGATTCATATATCAATCAATTTAATATGTTTGATGGTATCGAGGATAACTCAACAGTATTAATTAACACATCATTAGATTCTAATTCTTTAATACATTTAATACCTGATAATGTTAAACAAATAATTAATGAAAGAAAATTAAAAGTATTATTAATTGATGCAGATAAAATAGCAAATGATAATAATATTAAAGGTAAGATAAGTAAAATAATGGAAATTATAATATTAAAATTATTAAAATATGATAATGCCTTTGATGACTTATCTGCATCTATAAAAAAACAATTTGCTGCTAAGGGTAATGATATAATTAATTCTAATATTAATGCTATGAAAGAATCATTAGATAAAATAAAACTATTAAATAGTAACTTACCAATGACTAATAGTAATTTAGTAGAAGATAAAAATATCTTTGATAAGATTAATCATAGAAAAGGTAATGAATTAAAAGTAAGTGATTTATTAGAATTTAAAAATGGTAAGTTCCCTAATAACTTATCAAAAAATGAAAAGAGGGCAACATCTAAACTCGTGCCTAAATGGAATAGTGAAAATTGTATTCAATGCGGTATGTGTTCGATTGTTTGTCCACATGCAGTAATTAGACCATTTGCTGTTCCACAAGACACACCAGGCTCTATTCAATTACTAGGAAGTAAAGAATATAATTTTCAAATTCTTGTAAGTGAAGAAGATTGCTTATCATGTGGATTATGTATTAATGCTTGTCCAGGTAAGGGTGGTAATAAAGCACTTTCTTATGGACAATTATCTAAAGAGAATAAAGAATATATTAAAGATATGTTTGAAAACTACATTAATCCAAAAATTATGGACAAATTTAATGTAAAAGGTTCACAATTTGAAAAACCATTATTTGAATTCTCTGGTGCGTGTGCTGGATGTGGTGAAACTCCATACATTAAATTGTTAACACAATTATTTGGTAAAAAAATGGTAGTAGCAAATGCTACAGGATGTTCGTCAATCTATGGTGGATCTGCTCCATCTACACCATATTCAATTCCATGGGCTAATTCATTGTTTGAAGATAATGCTGAATTTGGTTATGGTATGAGACTAACTTATAATAAGATGAGAGATAGAATTAAATCTATAATAGAAAATTCATATGATGCAGTAGATGATGAAACCAAAAAACTATATGATGAATACTTAAATAATATTAATGATTATGAAGTAACCAATAGTGTAAGAAATAAATTATTAGAACGTGATATTCCAGAAGAATTAAAAGATATAATAGATTACATGGTTGCTAAGAGTGTATTCATCATCGGTGGTGATGGTTGGGCATATGATATTGGCTTTGGTGGAATAGATCATGTTTTATCTAGTGGTGAAAATGTTAATATTATAGTTTTAGATACAGAAGTATATTCAAACACTGGTGGACAAATGTCTAAATCTTCACACTATGGTCAAGTTGCAGAATTTGCTTCAACTGGTAAAACTACACCTAAAAAGGATTTATTTAAAATAGCAATGAACTATAATAACGTTTATGTAGGACAAGTAGCACTAGGCTCTAACTTCATGCAAACAATTAAAGTATTTAAAGAAGCAGAAGCTCATAATGGACCAAGTATTATAATTTGTTATAGTCCATGCCAAGAACAAGGAATCAAAGGTGGAATGTGTAATGCTACATCTGAACAAAAATTGGCAGTAGATTGTGGATATTTAACATTAATGCATTATAACCCAACTGAAGAAAAACTATATATTGATTCTAGAGAACCAGATTTTACTAAGTACAAAGATTTCTTATTTAATGAAGTAAGATATAAATCTTTAATTACTAAGTCCCCACAACTTGCCAAAGAAATTTTATTACAAAATATTAAATATGCTCAAAAAAGATATAGGGATTATGTAAAGATTGCAGATAATAAATAAAATAGTTATTGTAAAGTAACTATTTTTTTTGTATAATTTAATTAGGATGGTAGATAATATGAAAAAAGCAAATACTACAGTCTTTGTATATATAGCTGTAATTTTATTAATTGTTGTTATTTCATTATCTGGTTCTTATGCTTGGTATTCTGCTAATGTTGATAATGATATAACTTACGAAACAGTTATCACTGCCGGAGACTTAAAACTAGGTTTTGAAAACTCACAATATTTTACAGTAAATGATATGATTATTATTGATAGTAGTGAAGTTGAGTCATCAGCACCAAAATCACAATTTGATGTAAGAAATACTGGAACAGTTGATGCATCATATGATTTATATTTTAACACTACAGTAACTAATAATTTAATTAGTAATGACTTTAAATGGGAATTATTAATAGATGGTGTTTCAGTAAATACAGGAACTTTTGGTACTATTACTCCAGGTTCAGTTTCGCCAACTAGTGCTTCATTTAAAGTAACTAATGCACCAATAACATTAAATCCTAATCAAGTTAATTCATGTGTATTTAGAGTATGGTTACAAGATGAAGACTATAACCAAATATCTTTAACTGAAGGAACAATGACTGGTAATATTAGTATAACAGCAGTAGCAAAGTAATTATTACTTTGTTTTTTTATTAATTTATAGTATAATGATTTAGTTAAGAGGTGAAAAATATGGGTAGATTTCCATCAATAGCAGCAGCTAAAGCTAAGACAGGTGCAGCTAAAGGTAAATTATATTCAATGTATTCAAGAGATATTTATGACAAGGCTAAAAAGGGTGGGGCTAACCCTGAAGCAAACTTTGCATTAAAACAAGTAATTGAAAAAGCTAAAAAAGAACAAGTTCCAGCAGATATTATCAAAAGAGCTTTAGATAAAGTTAATTCTGGTTCTGGTGAAGATTTTGAAGAAACAAGATATGAAATTATTGGCCCAAGTGGTTCAACTGCAATAGTTGAATGTTTAACAGACAATGTTAATAGATCAGTAAGTGATGTTAGAACTGCTGTTAACAAAGCAAAATGTAAAATGGGTTCAATGAATAGTGTCTCATATAACTATGATCATTTAGCAATCGTTACATTTAAATGTGATGACGAAGAATCAATCTTACTTGCGTTACTTGATGAAGGTATTGAAGTAGTTGATGAAGAAATGTCTGATGGTAATATTACTATTAGTGTTGCTCCAACAGATCAATATAAGATGAAACAAGTAATTGATAAAGTTATG
Source organism: uncultured Mycoplasmatota bacterium (assembly GCA_946613765.1). Lineage (GTDB taxonomy): Bacteria > Bacillota_I > Bacilli_A > RF39 > UBA660 > RUG12834. The sequence goes on along the minus strand of CAMOFW010000009.1, from coordinate 11,155 downwards.
CCTAATGTTGAATACTTAATCGATGAAATCGGTATGTATCCAAAAGAAAAAGTAACTTTAGAAGGTGAAGATAAAGAATACTTTGAAAGATTATTAAGATTACTAGATGATGTAGAAGACGTTAAGAACGTTTATCATAACGTAGAATTATAAGTCTTTGACTTATAATTTTTTTAAGGAAGGTTAACTTATGCAAAATGTATTATTATCATTATTATATTTTTATTTAGCTTATGTAGTAGTTACTTTAATAGGTATATTACATACAATATTTAATGTTAAAGTATTACATATGAAAGGCATGAAAGAGTCAAAAGGAATGGGACAAGCATATAATGCAACTAAACAATGGCATCCTTTATATAATTTAATAGTATTTCCAATATTTGGCTATTTCTACTTAAGTGGAATATTAAATCCAACAATTGAAGATGCCTTTATTACAGGTGCACTATGGACATTAATTGCAATCGTAGTAGACTATGTTGGTTGGGTATTAATTAAACATCCTTGGCATATAACTTATAAAGAATTCTATGTTGATTATCAACCATGGATTACTATTATATATACATTAATATTCTTTGGACCAATTATAAGTTTTTGGTTATTCTTCTAAGACATGATTTGAAAAAAATCATGTTTTTTCATTAAATCTTCACAAATTTGATATAATATAGTTAATCAAAGGAGAGATTTTATGCGTATTTTAGTTGTTGATGATGAAGAATTAATTAGAAACGTCATAAAGGAATATTTATCACTTGAAAATTTTATTGTGGACGAAGCACAAGATGGAGATATAGCAATTAATAAAGTTAAAAATTCTAATTATGATTTAATTATCATGGATATAATGATGCCTAATAAGGATGGTTTTAGTGCATTTAAAGAAATAAAAGAAATAAAAAAAATACCATGTATTATGCTATCTGCAAGAGGAGAAGAATATGATAAACTAACTGGATTTGATTTGGGTGTAGATGATTATGTAACTAAGCCATTCTCACCAAAAGAGTTAGTAGCACGTGTAAAAGCAGTTATAAAAAGAACTAAACAAGAAGAAGAAAAGTACGTGTTTAATACACTAGTTATAGATGACAAAGCCCATAGTGTAACAGTTGACAACAAAGAAATAAATTTAACACCTAAAGAATATGATTTATTAAAATACTTTGTTAAAAATAAAAATATAGCACTATCAAGAGAACAATTACTATCCGCTATATGGGGATATGATTTCTATGGTGATGATAGAACAATAGATACCCATATTAAAACCCTAAGAAAAGCAATGGGTAAATATGGTGATTTAATAAAAACAGTAAGAGGAATGGGGTATAAATTTGAATACAAAGACTAAGTATAGTATCAATAAAAAAATACTATCTTATCTTGTATTATTTGCACTAGGTATCTTAGTAGTTCTTTGGTTAACACAAATATTATTCTTAAAAGTTTTCTATGAAAAATATCAAGAAGATAAATTAGTATCTATAGCTAAAGAATTATATAATACTAAAGAAAGTGAAATACAAAGTAAAATAGATAGTTTAACATTTGATACTAATATATGTATGGAATATATTAATCCTGTTAATACAACATATTATAATACTAGAATTAATGGTTGTATGCTAGGCAAAAATGATTCATTAGATAAATATATAAATGAAATAATTAACAAAAATGAAGATTTAACTTCAGTTAAACTAACTAATCCATTTAACAAAAGTGAAAGTTTATTATATGGTGTTAGAGTAGGTAATTCTAGAATATTTTTATATACAACACTAGAGGATGTAGATTCAACTACATCTGTATTACGAAGTCAATTAATTTACATATTTGTAATTATTTTAGGGGTAGCAATATTAATATCATTTTATATATCTAGAATGTTATCTAAACCTATAGATAATATAACTTTAAAGGCTAAACGTTTAGCTGACGGTAATTTTGATGTAGAATTTGAAGAATCTTCTATCTATGAAATAGATGAATTATCAAAGACTTTAAATTACTTAAAAGAAGAAACATCTAAAACAGATGAATTTAGACGTGATTTAATGGCTAACGTATCGCATGACTTAAAAACACCTCTAACAATGATTAAAGCTTATGCTGAAATGGTTAGAGATATAACTTATAAAGATAAAAAGAAAAGAGAAGAAAATTTAAATGTTATAATTAATGAATCAGATAGATTAAATATCCTTGTTAACGATATTTTAGAACTATCTAAGATTCAATCAAATCAAAGTGAACTTAATAAAGAAGAATTTGATTTAGTCGTAGAACTAAAAGATATCTTAACTAGATATGATATCTTAAAAGAACAAGAGGGTTATAATATAGTTTTAAAAGCTCCTAAAAAAGTATTAATTAATGCTGATAGAAAAAGATTATCACAAGTTTTATATAACTTAATTAATAACGCTATCAATTATACTGGGGATGATAAAACAGTATATGTTAATATTATTGATAATAAAAAATACTATCATATTGAAATAAAAGATACTGGTAAAGGTATAGATAAAGAAGATATTAAACATATCTGGGATAAATATTATAAAAAAGATAAAAATCATAAACGTAATGTAGTAGGTACTGGATTAGGTTTATCAATAGTAAAAAATATTTTGATTAGCCATAACTTTAATTATGGAGTAGAATCAAAGAAAAATGAAGGATCTACATTCTACTTTGATATACCTAAACAATAATTTCACAAATACTTCACATATATTTCACATTTAATAATTATACTTATAAACAAGTAAAGGATGTGATGTGTTATAAGATTTAGAACCTAACTTAAAATGCGTAAATAATAAAATTAATTATATATAAAACCCTATACAATAAAAATAACATATAAACTCAAACTCAAACTTTTAAAAAGAAAGATTTAATCTTTCTTTTTTATTTTTATTATGTTATTATATAAATGGCTATTAAATATTAATAGCTATTGTAAATGGGAGGGCCCAGTAGTGGGCTTATCTTCGGTAGGGAGGTCAACTTCCTACCATTTTTTGTTTGAAGAATTAATATATATATATTATAATTAGATAGGTGAATAAATATGTTTATTAAATATTTAATAGTATTTTTAGTATCAATGGTTCCATTAATAGAACTAAGAGGGGCAGTTCCATATGCTGTATATCTAGAACTACCACTTTTACCATCTTATATCATTGCTATCATTGGTAATATGTTACCTGTACCATTTATCTTTTTCTTTGCAAGAAAAGTTTTACTTTGGGGCAAAGATAAAAAAGTTATTGGTAAATTCTTTACTTTTTGTTTAGAAAAGGGAGAAAAGGGTGGTAACAAACTAAAAGCTAAAGCTAAAAATGGCTTATATTTAGCATTATTACTATTTGTTGGAATTCCAGTACCAGGAACAGGTGCATGGACTGGAACTTTAGCAGCATCAATTCTTGATATGGATTTTAAAAAGAGTGTAGTTTCTGTAATGCTTGGTGTAATTTTAGCAGGTATAATTATGGGATTACTATCTCTTGGATTATTTAGAGGAATACTAGGATAATTTAATTTATTTTGGTATTTTTTTTATTTGTGTTATAATTAACTTAGGGAGGCTGAGGTAAATGAGTGCAGAAGAAGAATATATTAATAGTATAAGTCATTTAGACTATTTGCGAGAACAGAATAAAACTGATTCTAATGTAAAAAGAATTACCGGTTTAATTGCTGGTAAAGAAAGGACTATTTCTTACTTGGAAAAAAGGGAAAGTGTTCAACAATATATTAAACTTCTAGAAGATAAATTCGTTCAAAATTATATTCATGCCATGGAAGAACTAAATGATCTTGAATATGATAGACACAAAGAAAGAAAAAAACTTCAATTACTAAAGCAACAACTTTGTACACACCCGGCAATATTAGTGACTGAGGAAATTAAAACGTATGAAACGTTAAATGATAATCAAATTGGTCAGGGAATACAACCAAAAGAGAATATAATAACATATGGAATATGTTTAGTATGTAATAAGAGAATGAATCCAGTAGATAGACAAACAACTAGAATGGATTGTCTAGTATACATTAAAGATAGAAGCGATAATTACTTTTTAAAACATGAAGATGTAGTTGAAGCACAAAATAAATTTGATTCATTAAGAAAAGGAAAAAAATGCTCATACAAAGATTTAAGCAAAAGATTAGTTAAAAGAAGAGGAGTGCAACATGAACAAGATTCAAACACAAGAAGAATTGAAGGGTAGACTAGTAGAAATAAATAATTCAATAGCTAATGCTATATCAAATATTGATGAATATGAATATGAATCAACATTACTTGAAGTAGAAAGTGAAGATGTAAGAAAATACTTACAATTACTTAGAAATCCAGAAGTAACTAAATATATTAATTATCATAATTTAATAGGTAAGAATAAAAAAGATTTATTAAATTTAAGAAACGAAGCAGATCAAATAGGATTTTTACTAAAACAACAAACATGTGAACATCCAGTATTACTTGAAACTAAAGTAGAAAATTTTGATGATTCAATTAAAGATACTTCTTATACATATGTATGTTTAGAATGTAGAAAACAATTACACACTGCAAATAGAAGTAATAAAACAATTGTATCTAAATACTATAATCAAGATTATGAACTAAGTGATGAAGAAATAAATCAAATAGAAACAGAATATACAAGATATAGAGAATCTAATCCAAAAGAAGATGCAAAAAGAGTATTAAAAAAGATAGCTTTATAAGCTATCTTTTTATAGTTCTATAAATTTTTAGAAGAATAGGTAATACTTTATACCAGAACTTCTTATTAACTAAATCAAAGTCTCCTAACCATTCTATATAAGTTCCACCTAATTTTCTCTTATATTCATATATACCAGCTAAATTCTTATATTTAGTATGAGGGTCCCCTACAGTACCAAATAAATCACTAAATTCTTTATTAGATAAATATGCATCCTTCATAAATTCATAATATAATCTATTAACAGTACCAGTATATTCAGCAATATTATCATTACCTATATATAAAGACCATGCACCATTTTCAGTATATATACAAATAAGTGAAGCTATTACTAAGTCTTTATCACCTTTTCTATTTTCTTTTAAGAAATTAATATCTTTATTTAACTTATTAATTCTATCTTCATTCTTTTCTGACTTAACTTGTTCTTCAAACTTAGCTATTACTTTATCAATATTAATCTTAGCAATAAAATTCTTTATATAATTATCTTTCTTAAATTCATTAAATATATCTTCATAATATTTTTTAGTATATGCTTTAAATCCATCTTTTTGTGATACTTTTTGTACTAATTCATAAAAATCATCAATATTATTAGATTCTTCAATAACTAAATCATAATTATAACTTCTTTTAATACTTCTCATAAAAGTTTTAGATATAGTTTGTTCTACTTCTTCAAAGTTATAATAATTCTTATTTATAGTTCTAAAAGTATATCTAGGTTGATTACCATTATATAACTTATAAAAGCCCTTATGTTGATATCCTAATGATACAATATAATTAAATAATTCATAATTATTATTACCACCAGGAATAGGATTAGCTTCTAAATCAATATCTTGATATGATACAGCAGGATCTACTCTTAAATATATAGCATTAATACTTTCCATATATTTCTTTAATTCTTCAGTAAATACCTTTAATACTTCTTTATTATTCCAATCAATTAAATATCCTCTAGGTGCATATAAATAACACATTTTAAATGGAGTATCTTTTCTTAATAATAAAGTCTCACATACTATATTATTGTTTTCATCTCTTAAACCAACATATAGGGGAGTTCTACCACTATTTTTCTTATTTATTTCACCCCAATAATATGAATTTAAAAAATGTTGATTAGGATTACTTTTCCAAAACTTTATATATTCATCTTTACTAATGTTACTATCAAATTTCATAAATTTTCACCTATATTTATTTTATCAAATATTATATAAAAATAAAACCTTAGTTTTCACTAAGGTCTTCTTTTTCTTCATCTTCATTACTATCTTCTATAGGAGTAATAACTTCAGGAATCTCTTCAGATGATTCTTCTTCATTTTCATTATCTTCCTCATCTACATCTTCAGTAGGTTTCTTTGATGGAATATCTTGTTTATTTTTAATATCAACTACATAGATAGTAATTTGACTCAAATTATTTATTAATACATTTTCATGTGGTTCTTGGAATGCAACACAACCATTACATACATTTGAATTATAATATTCTGATGTTTCATCAATATATGTTACTGATGCACTCTTACCATTTTCATTAATCCAATTTAATGCATTTTCTTTAGTCTTACCAACTAAGTTAGCCATAGTCTTTTCAACACCATTACTTCTTAGTCCTTCACCATAATATCTAGATACATAATTTTCATTATAATCAATTTTAAATGTTTTATTTAACTTAGCACTTTCTAATTCTAAATTAACTTTCATCATATTAGATATTTCATCCATTGAATCTTTGTAATATCCAAGTGCTGAAGTATGTGATGAACCAGTCCATACTGGTAAACTATAAGTCTCTAAATAAGTTTTATTAATTGATAATACATCACCAGTAGATCCTTGAGCTACTTGTACTATCTTCTTAGCTACATTATATAGTGACATAATTTGTTCACTCTTCATATTAGTATCCATATTTCTTTCAATAGTAGATAATAACTCTTGAAATTGTTCGAATGAAGTAATATTTTTAACTTCATTAATAATTGCACTAACAACTTGTTGTTGATGTCTAACTCTATCTAAATCTGATCCTAAAAATTGCTTTCTACTTCTAGAGTAGGCAAGTGCTTGTTCACCATTTAATCTTTGAATTCCTGGATCCATACATACCATGTATTCACCAAATCTTCTAAATGAATCTTGTTCACAAACTTGTCCATGATAGTCAACACCTTCACGATAAGTGAAATCAGGTTTTTGTACATCAACTGTAACACCACCTAAAGCATTAACTAAATCAACAACACCCTTAAAATTAACTTTAACATAAAAATCTATATCAATATCTGTTAATTGTTTAATAGTTTTAATAACACAATTAGTTCCGCTTCCTGCAGAAGAATTAATCTTAGCAAAAGCATTATTTCTACATGCTATTGGAACATAAGTATCTCTTGGAATAGAGAATGCACTAGCAGTTAAAGTATTTGGATTAAATGTTATTAACATTAATGTATCACCATTAAATGATGTTGCAGCATTTAGTCCATCATCTTCACTATCAACACCCATTAAAAGTAGTGAGAAAGGTTCAGTTAATTTTTTATCTGTATAAGATACATTATCTTGATTTTGCATTTCTTCACTATAAGTGTGTACTATTTTAGTTTTCTTAGCTATATCTTCTAAACCTTCTTCATTAGAAAATCTAACTGCATAGTTATTAGTAACAACTATACCCATTATTTTGTTATTTAATAAATCATTAAACATATCAATATAATCATCATATCTTTTAATCTCATTAGTTAAAGAATGGCTTTTAATTAACTTATTACCAAGTATATATCCTTCAATATCATTAGAATCGTTAATCATACCAACAATACCTTTATTATCAAATTCAGTATTTTTTAGTGTAACTAATGCAGATGTATAAACTAATTTATCTTTATTCATTGCTTCAATCTTTGAATAAACTGCACCAACATAATAACTTGCAACACCAAATATAATACTAAAAAGTACTGTAAATACCATTAATATAATAAAATTTTTATACTTTTTAATAAATGTATCCATTATACCAGCTAGTAACCATATTAATGCATACACACCAAATGTAAATATTAATATAATTCTAATTGGAGTTTCTATAGTGGATAGATGTAATAAGTTTATAGTAAATAATATGTAAGTTATTATATAAGCTAATAGAGTAATCAAATATAATGATAAGAATACTTTATTAGCTTTTTTACATTTTTTAAAAAAAGCTTTCATACTAACCATCCTTTATTATTTTATTATTCCATTATACTACAAAATACTCATACAAAACATACGAAAATACGTTTGCTAATAAAATGTGTAAAGTTTACTACTTTTTTACAATGTTCGTTGTTAATAAAAAAATTATATGTTATCATCGTTAACAGTGTATTTTAAAAAGAATAAAAAAAGCACAACAACAAATAATAATAAAAAAGGAGGATATTATGAGACTAAAAAAGTTTAATAAAGATAATAGTTTAAAGCATATTCATAATAAAACAAGAATTAGATGTGTATCTATTATTTTATCTATGGCAATATTAATATCATCTATAATTTATATATCACAAGCTAGATTTGAATCTAAAGTGTCATATAGTTTAATGAAAGGTAATGTATCAAAAAGAATAATATATGCTAAAGATGTAATACTTCAAGACAATAAAACAGTTCAAGATTTAATTGATGAATTAGCAAAAAAATATAGTTAGGAGGATAATTATGAAAAAAGTTAAGGAAAGAGTAAATCTGTTAATTGGCTTATTTATAGGAATGCTGTTAAGTAGTAGTGTAGTATATGCATCATCATTAGTTAATGCAAGTGATGTAGTATATGATAATACTAATTCTAAATTAGAATCCACTAACGTTCAAGGAGCTTTAGATGAATTAATTCAAAAAGCTAACTTACAATCATCAAGCAGAAATTGGTCAATGCAATTTGGATTTAATGGTGTTGCTTCTCAATATACATTTGTTTTTAAGGATAATAAAATTCAAACTAAAGGAGATGCAACATATAAAACATATACATTTCCAGATGGTACTGTAAGAACATCTCAAGGAACTTCAAGTCCTTTTCCAGTAACATATACTTATTTAAAAAGTGGATATTATAACATCAATGGAACATGGACATATAAAGAGGCAAATTCAACATCAAGACAAAATTACTATGACTATGTATTTTGGTATGAAGATTTACAACAATAAGAAATGATTACTATCATTTCTTTAATTGTCTAATTAAGTGTCAAATTAATCTATTAAACTTAAATTAAGATTAATAATCTTGTATAATGTAATAGGTGATAATATATGGCATCAGCAGTAATACATTTATGCATAGCAAAAAAAGTTAATAATTATATACAAAAAAATGAAAGAGAACTATCTTTAGGTGCTATAGCTCCAGATATAGCTAAACTTGTGGGTGAATCAAAAAATAGATCACATTTTCTTGAAGAAGATGATAGTGAAGATACACCACCTAGATATGAATTATTTATAAATAAGTATAGAGATAGATTAGATAGACCATTTGAACTAGGATATCTAATTCATTTAATGACTGATTATTATTGGTTTAAGGATTATGTATATAAATATATTGAAGATTATACTAATGATAAATCAGTAACTTATACAGCAATTAAAAAGATAATATACGAAGATTATACAACACTAAATCAAGACTTAATTGATGATTATATGTTAGATTTATATTATTTTCAAAATCCAATTGAATATCCAACTAGTCCAATAGATGAAATACCTATGGATAAATTAGATATTTTAGTTGAAAAAATGGGATTAATAATTAAAAATATGGGTAATAAAAAATCTGTAATGATTGATGAAAAAACAATTATTCAATTTATTGAATCATGTGGTAATAAAATTATATCTGATTTAATTAAATTAAATATAATAGGTGAAAATTAATGAACAATAAAAAGAAAAAGAAATTACCCAAATCTATCAAAATAATGTTAATAACCACAAACTTATTAACATTATTATTTTTATTAACCACTATTTTACTTAATGTAATACCAACTAAGTATTTAATAATAATTATAATAGTATTATTACTTATTGATATTATTACATCCATACTTTTAATTAAAAGAAAACCAAAACTAAGACTAACTGGTATAATATTATCATTTATTTTGATGATTTTACTTTCAATAGGGTTAGTATACGAAATAAAAACTAATAGTTTCTTTGATATTATTACTAAAAATAAAAAAGTAGTTGAAAACTATCTAATTGTAGTTAAAAAAGATAAGTTTAAAGATATTAAAGAACTAAATAATATAGCAACTTTAAATATACATGATATATCATATAAGAATGCTAAAGAAAAACTAAAGAAAATAGTAGATATAGATAACATAGATTATGATAATACTACATCTATGGTTGAAGATCTTCTAAAAGATAAAATAGATTCTATGCTAATCGAAGAATCACAAGAAAAGATAATCAGTGAAAATGAAGAAGATTATTCTAATAAAACAAAAGCTATTTATAAATTTAAAGTAGAATATAAAGAAAATAATATATCCAAAGATACTGATATAACTAAAAAATCATTTAATGTATATATAAGTGGTATAGATACATATAATTCAATTAACAGTGTTTCTCGTTCAGATGTTAATATGGTTGTATCTATTAATCCAAATACACATAAAATAAGTTTAGTATCTATACCTAGAGATTATTATGTACCACTTTATGGTAAAGAAGGGTATAAAGATAAATTAACACATGCAGGTATTTATGGAGTAGAAACATCAATTAAAACTATTGAAAATTTACTTGATATAGATATTAATTACTATGTTAAATTTAATTTTAATTCTATTATTAAATTAGTAGATGCCCTAAATGGAATAACAGTTAATTCAGAATATAACTTTGAATCAGGATTATATGATGAAAAAACAACTCAAGTATATAAATATAAAAAGGGTGAAAATAAACTAAATGGAAAACAAGCTTTGTCTTTTGCTAGAGAACGTTATTCATTTGCAGATGGTGATAGAGTGCGTGCTGCCCATCAACAAGAAATTATATCATCAATAATTGATAAGGTTACATCTCCATCAATAGTAGTAAACTATACATCACTACTTGATGCTATGTCTGATACTTTTGTTACTAATTTAGATAGTGATAATCTAAAGAAATTCATTAAAAAGATATTAGATGAAAATAGTAAATGGGAAGTAGAGAAGTTAGTATTAAACGGAACTGGATCAATGGAGTATACTTACTCATACCCTAAACAAAAACTATACGTAATGCTAGGTGATGAAGAAGAAATAAATGCAGCCAAAGAACAAATA
>CAMOFW010000008.1 GCA_946613765.1 uncultured Mycoplasmatota bacterium | reverse complement strand
AAACTAATAATTTTTTAAAGAAAAATAACATAAAAGAAATTAATTGGAAATTATAGTGTCACATAGTGTAAAGTCACTATTTTTTTATTTTGCTTATTAATTATATATTTGTTAATATTAAGATAGGTGATAGTATGGGATTTTTAAAAAGTTTATTTGATGAAATTAAAGGAGATTTAAAAAGTGAGGTTAGGAGTGAAGCTAGAAGTTTAACACGTGAAACTATTAGGGATGTTAAAGAAGCTTTAAAACCTAAAAAGGATGAAGATAAAACTGTTCAACAAACTTCAGGTTTTAAAAATCCTTCCTCAGGTGAATTATCAAAAGATGATAAAGTATTTGGTAAAAATATAGATGAATATAGAGAAATATTTCAAAATTTATCTAATAAGCATGGTGGAGATATTGCAGGAATATATAATGATCCTGAATATCAAAAATTAGATGCTGAAACAAAAGAATATCTAAATAGGGTTTATATGCCAACAGTTGAACAAAGTATAAAAACTGTTGCTGAAGCTGGTGAAGAATATTCTTCAAAAATGGATGGTAAAACAGACAAAGCACAAGCTATGTATGATGAGGCTAGAAAAGATGGAGTAGTTACTACTGAAGAACAAAATGCTATTGATAAAGAAGCTATGAAAGTAATGGGTGAAGCATTTCAAACAATGGGTGAAATGACTCCTAAATATATGGAAAAAGCTGGTAATATTGCTCAAGATTTATCTGGTAGAGTAGAAAACGAACAAGTTGCAGAAGCCTTTGGTGATTTGGGAGATAAATTTAAAGATAGTACTAAACAAAATGAGACTAAAGATACTATTATTGAATATTCTAAATCTTATGATAAATTAGCTAATATGAGTGATTCACTTGTAAAATCATCTGAGACTATAGATGCAGCTACTCAAAATGTACAAGTTAAAAGTCAAGAAATGCAAGAAAATTTAGAAACTGCTGCAAATGCTGTTGGTATGGATAATCAAGATATTAAGAATGCTTTTGATAAAGGTGGAGATATGAGTACTCAACAAGCAACTGATAATACTGTTAATGAAATGAATAATGCTGTTAATTTAGCTAAAAATGGTGGTAGCGAAGAAGAAATAAAAGATGCTACTAAAAAAACATTAGAATCTGCATTAAACACTTTTGGCTCATTATTTAAATAATATAAAAAAAGATACCATTTGGTATCTTTTTATAGTTTAAAATCTTTTACTGTATCATCATTTAAATCTTTATTATCATAGAAGTTTTTAATTTGAATTCTATGTATTTTAGCAATGATGTTTGATGGAAATTTTCTTACCATTGTATTAGATTCATTAATATATTTATTATAGAATAATTTAGCTGATTCTATTCTTGCGTCTAGTTTTTTAATATCATTTAAAAGTTCAATAACTTCTTTTTTAGTTTGAATCTTTTCATAGTCATTAATAATTGTTTCTAGTTTATTATAAACTTCAATTACTTTTCTATCTAATTCAAAATTAGATATGTCTTCTTTTTTGATATTGTCTAATTCCTGAAATTCTTTTTCATTTACTTTAGATAGTTTTAATACTGTAGTTTGAAGTTCATAGACTTTATCATATTTATTTCTTAATTCTTCATCTAGTATACTTTCTGCTTCATCTATTTTTAATTTAAAATCTTGTAATCTATTATAAAGATAAGCATATATTAATGCTAGTATAGTAATTACTGCTGCTATTGTAAAAAATAAAGTTATCATATCCATATGTTATCACCATGATAATTATATCATGATGAGTTATTATTTTAAATAAATAATTTTATTATTTACTTAATGTAAAGTATGTGTAAATACGCACAAAGTTTTTACGTTTTTAATGTAGTATGGTGCTATAATAAAAAATACAATTTAATGAAAGAGGCGAAATTTTATGGTTAATATAACCAATTTAATTATTAGTAAATTAGTTAGAAATAATAAGGCGTTAGAAAATAATTTAGACGGAGTTTCATATGTTATGAATAAATTTATGACTCAAGCATTAGGTAGTGATACCTTTGATGAAAATAGTTTTGAATTAGTCACTGTAAAGGATAGCTCTTTAAAAAATGGAATTACTATTAATTTTGATTCTGGCGAAAATATTGAAGTATCTGTTGATAATACTAATGATATTTACATTGAATTTAGTCTAGATGGAGAATATATTTACTCAGATTTCTTTTTCTATAAATCTGGATTTAATGGTTCTTTAGAATATACATCTAATGGTATTGATAATGAAGATATTTATCATGTATCTAAAGGTCTATTTAAGAAAATTAAAAAAGAAAATGGAAATAAAGTATATTCAGTATCAGCTAAGTCTATAGGTTTTTATAGAAGTGATAGATCTTCTTATGAATTGAGACAAGATTATCCAATTGTTCATTACAATGGTTTATTTGATAAGGTTTATGATTTTTTTGATAGTCAAGTATCTGTTAGAGAAACTCAATTTGGTCCTAGTGATAATACTTATAATGACTTAGATAATTTATTAGATATAAAACTAGAAAAGGAAAAAGCTAGAGCGAGAATAAGAGTACCTAAAAAATAGTACTCTTTTTTATGTTATAATTAGTTTGGTGATAAATATGAATATTAAAAGAGTAGTAGTTGGTTCTTTAGAAGAAAATTGTTATATAGTTGAAAAGAATAATAAGTGTATTATTATTGATCCAGGCGATGAAGCAGATAAGATAATTTCTAATATTACTTGTGAAGTGGTAGGTATATTAATAACTCATTATCATTTTGATCATATTGGGGCATTAGATGAATTAAAAGAAAAATATAATTTACAAGAAAATAATTATAATATTGATGGATTTGATTTTGAGGTTATTGATACTCCAGGACATACCAGTGATTCTAAAACATATTATTTTAAAGATAATAATATTATGTTTGTTGGTGATTTCTTATTTAAAGATGGAATAGGAAGAATGGATTTACCTACAGGTAGTGTCAATGAAATGAAAAAGTCATTAGATAAGATATTTACTTATCCATCTAATACAATTATTTATCCTGGTCATGGTGAAATATCTACTTTGGGTGAAGAATTGTTTAATAGATTATCATTTTAATGATAATCTTTTTCATATGCAAAATGTTAAAAATATAGTATAATGTTTTAAGGTAGGTGTAGATATGAATGATATAGTTGAGTATATTAAAAGAGAAAAACTAGTTGGTAGATTTCTTATCTTTCTAGTTGGTGTATTTATTCTTTCATTAGCTTACAATATGTTTGTTGTACCAAATAGTTTTGTATTAGGTGGTGCTAGTGGTATCGCAGTTATATTAAATGTTTTATTTAATATACCACCTGCTATAAGTATTTATGTAATTAGTTTTGCATTATTATTTATAAGTTTTTTCTTATTAGGTACTAAAGTTACTAGAAGAGCTATTATTGGTTCAATTATATATCCTACATTTGTTAGTTTAACACAAGGTTTAGCTAACTATTTATTACCTTATTTTCAATTTGAAAATATATTAATGACTATTTTATTATGTTCAATATTATATGGTATTGGTGATGGATTAATTTATAAGATGGGATTTAATACTGGTGGTGGAGATATATTAATGAAATTAGTTAATAAATATTTCCATGTAAGTGAAGGTAACTCATCATTATATGTTAATGTTGTTATATTAGCTAGTGGTTTCTTTGTAATTGGAACTAATAAGTTATTATATTCAATATTAATTATTATTATCTTTACTGAAATAGTTGATAGAATTATTATTGGTGTATCATCATCAAAGATGTTCTTTATTTACTCAAAGAAATATAAAGAAATTGAAAAGTATATTATGGATGAATTAGAAACAGGTGTTACATTATTTAATACTGAAGGTGGTTTCTTAAAAGCTAAGAGAGAAATGTTAATGGCTGTTGTTCCTAATAGAGATTATTATAGAATTAAAGAAAAAGTATTAGATATAGATAATGAAGCATTTTTTGTAGTAAGTGATTGCTATGAAGTTAATGGTGGATTTAGAAGGAAACAATTACCATTTATCTAGTAGTTAATATTTGTTATAATTATTTAGAATAAGGAGTGAAATAATGAAGTTAATTGAGATAAAAGGCTGTTCTAAAGTATATAAGAATGGTGTTACTGGTTTAGCTAATCTTGATTTAGAGATAGACAAGGGTGAGTTTGTATTCGTTATTGGTCAAACTGCATCCGGTAAATCAACTTTAATTAAACTTCTTTATAGAGAAGAAAGACCTACAAGTGGTAGTGTTGTAGTTGGTGGTATAGATGTTGCTAAATTAAGAAACTCTAAGATATATAAATTAAGAAGAAAATTAGGAGTTGTATTTCAAGACTTTAAATTGTTACCTAAATTAACAGTTTATGAAAATGTTGCTTTTGGACTTGAAACACTAGGATTAAAAAATGATGATATTAGACCTAAAGTTAATAAAGCACTTGAACGTGTTGGATTAAAAGATAGAGCTAGATCATTTCCTAATCAATTATCTGGTGGTGAACAACAAAGAGTTTGTATAGCAAGGGCTATAGTTAATGATCCAAAGTTGTTAATATGTGATGAACCTACAGGTAATTTAGATCCCGAAACATCTAAAGAGATTATGGACGTTATATCATCTATTAATAAAGAACTTGGTACAACTGTTGTTATGGCTACTCATGATAAAGATATTGTTAATAGAATGAAGAAGAGAGTAGTTGTTATTGAAAATGGTGTTAAAGTTGGAGATAAGATGAAAGGAAGTTATAAAGTACATGAAAGCAATTAGAATATTAATTAGAAGTATTAGAGATGCTTTTAAGAGTGTTTTTAGAAACTTTAGTTTATCTATTGCCTCTATTACTTGTATAGCAATAACTTTAATACTTGTATCTATATCATTAATTATGTCATCTAATGTTAATCATTTTACTCAAGCTATGGAAAATGAATTAACAATTGTTACATATTTAAAGAGTGACGTAGATGAAACTAAGAAAAATGAAATTGAAGATAAGATAAGATCTATGTCTTCTTTTGAAAGTTTAGAATTTAAATCTAAAGATACTTGGAAAGAAGAAATAAAAAATTCTTTAGGTGAATTAGATTCAATAATTGAAAATATGGATGAGAATCCATTATATGATTCAATATTAGTTAAAGTTAAAAATGTATCTGATTTAAAAGCTACTACTAATGCTATTAATGAAATAGATGGTGTAGAATCAGCTACATATGGTAAAGATAGTGTAGATCAAATGATTGGTATATTTAAGATTATTGAACAAGCATCTATTGTTATTGTTGTAGCATTAATTTTAGTTACTGCGTTCTTAATTAGTAATACTATTAGATTAACTATTTACTCAAGAAGAAATGAAATTGAAATTATGAGACTTGTTGGTACATCTAATACTGCTATTAAATTACCATTTGAATTTGAAGGATTATTCTTAGGAGTATTAGGTTCTATTATTCCTATATTAATTACTATATATGCTTATATAATTGCTTATGATTATTTTGATGGATATATATTCTCACATATGATTCAATTAGTTAGTCCTGGTGCATTACTTTTAAATATATCATTAATATTAGTTATCATAGGTGGACTTGTAGGTATGCTTGGTAGTTGGCATGCTGTAAGAAAGTATTTAAAAATATGAGAAAATATTTTGTAGGTTTATTTAGAGTTACATTTGCTTTCTTAATTGCTTTTAGTTACTTATTCTCACCATTGACTGTTCATGCTAAGGAAGCAACTACTATATTGGAACTAAAAGATCATTTAGCTGAGTTAGAAGCTGAAAAGACAAGACAAGCAAATGCTAAAAAACAAACACAAAGTGAAATTAATCAAAGTAAGAATAATATTTATAATGCTTATCAAGAAAAAGAAAAGAATATTCAAGAAGTTGAAGATGCTAAAAATAAAGTTACAGAAGCTGAAGAAGGTATTAAACAAGCAAGTGAAGATATTGATAATATGCTTAGATATTATCAGTTAACTAAAAATGGTAATGATTATATTGAATATTTTACTGATTCTTCTTCTATTACTGAAATGATAATGAGAATGAAATCTGTTGAGAGTATTACTAAGTATTATGATAATAAGATTAAATCTTTACAAGATTTAATTGTTGAAAAACAAAATAGACAAGTTGAATTAGAAGAAGCTAATAAGAAATTAGATGGTAATATTAATAAATTTTCTAATGCATTATCTTCATTAAATGATAAGATGGCTGCTATAGATGAAATATCTGAAGATATAGATACTCAAATAGCTGCACAAAAATCAGTTATTAAATATTATCAATCTATATGTGATAGTGAAACTCAAAAATTATCAACATGTACTAATGATCCACAATCATTTGGTTGGAGAAAACCAACTGTTAAAGGTAGAATATCATCTGGTTTTGGTTATAGATCATTTGATAGTTCATTCCATCCAGGAATTGATATTGCTGGTAATAATGAGGGTACACCTGAATATGCTACTGCTGCAGGTAGAGTTGCAGCTATAACTTATAAATCTTCATGTGGTGGTAATATGGTTTATATCCATGTTACAGTTAATGGACAAAGGTATACTGTTCAATATGCACATATGTTAGATATTAAAGTTAGATTAAATCAAATAGTTACAACTGATACTGTTATTGGTACAGTTGGTGGTTATTCAACATCTAGATATTATAGTGGTGGTTATGATACTTGTGCGTATGGTGCACACTTACACTATGGTGTTGCTACTGGTTGGTATCATGTTGATTATTCTTCATGGAATCAATTTGTTGCACATTTAATTAATCCACCAGGATTCCCTTCAACTGGTGTTTGGTGGTATAAGAGATAGAAATATCTCTTTTTTTATGTTAAAATTACTTTGGGTGAGAAAACATGACATTTACTATGCAAGTTAAAGAAGAAATATCAAATTCTTTAAAAGACTATTTAGAGTTATTACCTTTTTTATCTGCTTTTGTTAAGTATTCATCTACTATAAAAAAAGACAGTATTATTTTAACAATGGAAAATGCCCATGTTGCTCGTGTTGTATATAAAACATTTAAAGTAATATTTGGTATTAATCCAAAGATTAATGTACGTATACAAAAAAGATTTAAATCTAAACAAATATATATGTTAACTATTAATGAAAAAGTTGATTTTATATTAAAAAAATTAAATATAGTTAAAGATGGTGAATTTATATTACCTGAGGTATATTTTTTATCTACTGATGAAGATATTATTAATTATTTAAAAGGATTATTTTTAGCTTGTGGTTCTATTAATGATCCAAAAAAATCTGGATATCATGCTGAATATGTAGTACCTACTTTAGAGGAAGCTAATTATATAAAGAAGTTATTTAAGAATTTTAGAATAGAAACTAAAATATTAAAAAGAAGTAATAAATATATGATATATATTAAGCAGGCTGAGGTAATTAGTGATATGTTAAAATTATTTAAAGCTACTAATTCATTATTTTATTTTGAAGATATAAGAATATATAGAGATCATAAGAATATGGTTAATAGATTGAATAATGTTGATTTAGCTAATCAAGAAAAGGTTATTAGAACTGGTTTAACTCAGTTAGAAGATATTAATTATTTAAAAGAACATGATTTAATAGATTTATTAGATGATAGAATTAAAGAGGTAATTGAATATAGAATTAAGTATCCTGAAACATCATATCAGGAATTAGCAGATATAGTAACTATGGAAACAAATAAAAAAATTAGTAAGAGTGGTATTAACCACTACTTTAGAAAGATTAAGGAATTGGTGAATAAACACAAAAATAAATAAGTAAAATAAAATATATATAAGGACGGAGTGATTTTATGCAAAAACAAGTTATTAGATTAACTTCTAAAGAAATAGAAGAAATTAAAAGTAAAAATAAGATAGTAGGAAGTGGTAGCGAAGCTACTTTGTATAAAGTTGGACCGAACGTATATAAGTTTTATAATGATAAAGATCCAATAATAAAAATAGATAATAAAGTATTAGATGAAGATGGTGTAAATATTTTATGTTATAAGAAATTAAGAGAAAATACTAAAATAAATGATAATAGAATTCTTAATTATAAAGATAGTGATGGAGTAATACTTGCTAAAGAAGAAGCTATTATTAAAGCCATTGAAACTGGTAGTAAAGTTAGATTATCTTATTTACCTAATAACATTATTTATGAAGATAATAAAGCTATTGGATGTGTATATCCATATTATAAGAATACATTAGGTGTATATTCTGCTGCTTATTTACCTGAGAGAATAAAGCTTATGGTATGTAAGGATTTAATCTCTAAGGTGAGTGAGTTATTAGATAATAATGTATATCCTTTAGATTTAGATAAAAGAAGTGTTAGTAATCCAATAAGCAAAGCTGAAAGTGATGTATTACTTGAGTATGGATTTAATATTGGTACACATATAGTTGATTTAGATGGTGCTTCAACATTATATACTGAATCATATTCTCATAATAAAACATCTGTTGTATTATATTCATTAACTTCAATGGTTTTAGAAATACTAACAAAGATAAAATTATATGAAGATAAGTTAAGTGATGATGATTTTATGTTTAATGGAAATGATTATTCTTATTATAAAGAATATGTTAATAAACATATTGATGAAATGGTTAAATATGGTATTCCTGAAAACTTAGCTTTAAAGTATTATGAATATGGTAAGTTAGAAATGACAGATATTAAAAGATTAATTAGATCAGTTGAAAAAAAGCATAGATAATCTATGCTTTTTTATATTAATTCATCAATTAGACCATATTCTTTAGCTTCTTTAGCATTCATATAATAATCTGCTTCGGTATCTTTAAGGATTTTTTTTAAGGCTTGATTAGTATTTTTTGCAAGTATCTTATTCATTTTATCTTTAGTTTTCATTATATGATCTGCTGCTATTTGAATATCCGTTGCTTTACCTTCAGCACCTCCTAACGGTTGATGAATCATTATTTCAGAATTCTTAAGAGAGTATCGTTTTCCTTTTTTTCCTGATGAGAGTAAGAAAGCTCCCATTGATGCACAAAGACCAACACATATTGTTTTTACATCACTTTTAATGAAGTTCATTGTGTCATATATTGCAAGACCTGATGTTATTTCACCTCCTGGTGAATTAATATATAGTGATATATCATCGTGATTAATACTATCTAAATATAGTAATTCACTTACTATGATACTAGATATAGTATTATTTATTTCACCTGTGAGAAATATAATTCTATCTTTTAATAATCTTGAATATAAATCATATGCGTATTCCTTGTTGTTTTGTTTTTCTATTACTGTTGGTATTATTGTTTTATCATCTCCTTTGTATTTATATGTTAGTATAAAAACAATTAATATTTTGTCGAAATATGTAGTTTATTTTTAAAATATATGATAAAATTGTATTGTTAAAATAAGGAAGGGTTGTTATATATGAATAATGATAATAATTTAAATCCATTAAATCCAATGGATAATAACAATGCAAATAGTGATACTAGTACACCTGTTAGTGCTTTTGATAATGTTACTCCAGTTGTTGATAATAATGTAGTTAATAACAATGTAGAAGCTACACCTGTACAAAATACTGTTGAACCAACTGTTCAAAGTCCTGTACAAGCCGAAGTTCAACCACAAGTTAGTGTTGAACCTACAGTTGAATTAACACCAAGTGATAATTTGAGTTCTCAAACAACTCAAGTTAATAATCAAACTGAAGTTGCTCCAAGTGTTGAACCAGTTCAAAGTGTTAATACTTCTGATGCAATTCAATCTCCATTTAAAGAAGCTCCTGAAGAAAGTATTTCTTTTGATGGACCAAAGAAGAAGAATCCAGCAATTAAAATTGCTATTGCAATTATAGCAATATTAATTTTAGCTGTAGTTGGTTTTTATTGCTATACAAGTTTTGTATTAGTAACTGGAAAGAATGTAGTTAAAACATCTATTACTAAAGTATATGATTCTGTTATATCTTCTATTGATAAAGCAGAAAAGAGTTTTTTAGTAATTGATCCATCTAAAGATGTTGTTGGAGTATCAGGTAATATTAATTTTGGATCTAATTATAAAGATAGTAATATTGATTTAACTAATTTAGATAAATATACTATTAAATATGATAGTGCATTTGATTTATCTAAAGAAAGTATGTTTATTAGTGCTATATTAGATAAAGAAGGTAGTGATTTAATAGATGGTAACATATTACTTAAGAATAATAAGTTAACTATTGGATCTAATAAATTATCTTTATATTCTTATCAAACTGATATGCCTAGTTCATTAGATTTTGAATTTAAACAATCTGTTACTTTAAGTGATATTAAAAAATTAGTTGAAAAGGCTAAAGTTGCTACTATAAATGGTATTGATGAAAAGAATATTACTAAGTCTAATGGTAGTAGACAAAATAAGAATTATACTAAAGTAACTTATGAATTAAATATTGGTAAAATTTCAAAAGATATTATTAATGCATATATTAATGATAGTGAAGCTATTGAAATATTATCTAGATTAACTTCTTTAAGTAAAGAAGATGTAACTAAGAAATTAAAAGATGCTTTAGAAGATGTTGGTGAATATGATAATATTTTTGCTGATATCTATGTAGATAATTTATTTGGTAACTTTGTTGGTATGACTTTAAGAAATCCTAAGAGTGAAGAAACTTTTGAATTAGATAATATTGAAGGTAATTATCAATTTTCTATGAAAGGTGATTCATCTTATACATTAAAAGGTAATTACATGAGTGATACTAAGACATTTAATATTTATTATAGTGATAATACTTATTCAGTTGAATTATCTATTAAAGAAGTGTCTGATAGTAAAGTAAATATTAGTTTTAATGCTGGATATGAAGAAAATAAAATTAGTGTTAATATGGATTTAGATAATGTTGTTTCAGGAGATAAACAAACTATTAAATTAGGCGCTAAGGTAAAAGTTACTGTTGAAGAAGAAGATATTGACTTTAATGTTAATAGTGAGACTAATATTGTTAAGGGTGCTGAAATTAAAGATAATAGTAGTATGTTTGTTAAGAGAGCTGAAGAAATGACTCAAGAAGAACTATATGAAATTCAAAATAAAGCTAGTGAAGTATTATATAGTGTTATGTATGATTTTATGCCAGCTATGTCATTAAATCAAATTGATTATTCTCAAGATTTATCAATGTAGTGTAAAGAATCAAATTATGGTGTCATAATTTGATTTTTTTTGGTATAATATTCTATAGATAATAAAGGGGAATAGTTATATGAGTGATACAATTAATATCGTACTTAATAATAAGAAAACTATAACTGTTAGTAAGAATACAACAATTCAAGAAATTGTATTAAATAACTCTGATGTATGTGAATATAAAATAGTTGGAGCTAAAATACATAATGAGATTGTTGGTTTTGATTATGTCTTAAAAAAGGATTGTAATATTACTCTTATGGATTTAGAGGATATTGATGGATATAAAATGACTCAAGCTGGACTTAAGTTTGTTTTAGAGGTTGCTTTAAAGGATACATTTGGTTTAGGCATTGAAGTAAATTATAATCACTCAATAGGTAATGGTATTCATACTACTATTAGTAATGTTGAACATTTTACTAAAGAAGATGTATTAAAACTAAAAAAATGTATGGATGAAATTATTAATCAAGATTTAAAGATAGAGAAGTTTAATATAATGGCTAAAGAAGCTGTTAATTATTATGATAAACATAAGTTTTTCGAAAAAGCATTAAATATTCATAATTTATATGCAGATATAGTTACTATTTATAAATTAAAGAATTATTATAATTACTATTTTAATAATATGCCTATATCTACTGGATATTTAAATGATTTTGAATTAGTTTATATAGATGATAAAGAATTAGCTTTGGTATTACCTACTAATCATACATTTAATTTAGTTGAATATAAGAATTATGATGGTATTACTAAATGTTTTAAAGATTCATATGATATTTTAAATAGTTATCATATTCCATATGTTAGTGATATTAATAGACAAGTAGCTAGAGGATACTCAAAGAATGTTATTAAGCTATGTGAAACATATTTTAATATTAGTATTACTAATTGTGCTAATCAAATTATAAATAAAAATGTTAAATATGTTTTAATAGCTGGACCTTCTTCATCTGGTAAAACTACTACTGCTAAAAAATTATTAATTAGTTTAAAGGCAATGGGTAAAGAAGTATTATTAATATCTACTGATGATTATTTCTTAAATTTAGAAGATACTCCATTAAAAGATGATGGTGAATATGATTTTGAATCTATTAGAGCTGTAGATGTTAAAACATTAAATGAAGATTTAAGAAAGTTAGCTAATGAAGAAGAGGTTAGATTACCTTCATATAATTTTAAAACTGGTAGAAGAGAATATAGTGAAGAAAAGACTAAGTTAAGTAAAGATGCTATTATATTAATTGAAGGAATTCATTCATTAAATGATGAATTAACTCCTGATATAGATAAGAAAGATAAATTTAAGGTATATTTAAGTCCATTTATGAGTGTTAAGATAGATAGACATAATTATTTATCTACTACTGATTTAAGATTAATTAGAAGAATTATTAGAGATAATAATAATAGAGCAGTTAATGTTGATAGAACATTAGCTTTATGGGATAGTGTTAGACAAGGTGAAGAAGAAAATATTTTCCCTTATTTAAGTGAAGCAGATATGATTATTAATACATCACTTCCATATGAATTAGGGGTATTAAGAATATTTGCAATTCCATTGTTATATTCTGTAGATAATAATTCTCCATATTTAGAAGAAGCTAGAAGATTAATTAGATATTTAGAATATATATATCCAATATCTAGTGAATATGTAGATGAAGATTCAATAATAAGAGAGTTTATAGGTGGTTCAATATTTAGAAAGGAAGGGGATAAGTAATGATAAGAGTTGCTATTAATGGTTTTGGTAGAATAGGAAGATTAGCTTTTAGAGAAATGATTACTTCTACTGATTTTAATGTTGTTGCTATTAATGATTTAGGTAGTGCTGAGGAATTGGCTTATCTTTTAAAGTATGATACTAATCATAGAAATTTTCATATAAATGAGATTAGTAATGATGAAGAAAATATAATTATTGCTGGTAAGAAAAAGATTAGAGTTTATAATGAAAAAGATCCAGTAAATTTACCATGGAAAGATTTGCAAGTAGATTTGGTTTTAGAATGTACTGGTTTATTCACTTCGATTGAAGGTGCTAAAAAGCATATTGATGCTGGTGCTAAAAAAGTTTTAATTAGTGCTCCTGGTAAGGGTGATATGAAAACAGTTGTATATAACGTTAATGATGACATATTAGATGGCAGTGAAGAAATAGTAAGTGCTGCTTCATGTACTACTAACTGCTTAGCTCCAGTGTTAAAAGTATTACAAGATAATATTGGTATTGAAAAAGGATTTATGACTACTGTTCATGCATATACTAATGATCAAGTAACACTTGATGTTTCACATAAAAAAGGCATTTATTCTCGTAGAGGTAGAGCTTGTGCACAAAATATTGTTCCAACTTCAACAGGTGCAGCTAGTGCTATTGGAAAAGTTATTCCAGAATTGGATGGTAAACTAGATGGTATTGCTCTTCGTGTTCCAGTTAGTGATGGTTCAATGGTTGATTTAGTTTTAGAATTAAAGAAGAATGTAACAGTAGAAGAAATTAATAATTTATTTATTAATAATACATCTGAATCCTTAAGAGTAAGTAATGATCCTATTGTATCTAGTGATGTTATTGGTATTAAGAGTGGTGCTTTAGTTGATTTACTTTCAACATCAATTGTTGAAGTTGATGGAAAACAATTAGTTAAAGTTATTGCTTGGTATGACAACGAGATGGGTTATACAGCTCAAATGATGAGAACAGCTAAAAAGTTATTTAAATAATAACTTTTTTTAAATTGTAAATATAATAAATAAATGGTATACTTATTATTAGTAAGGTATAGGTGAATATAATGGAAAAGCAAAGAAAAATATCTATTGTGTCTTTATTAATCGCTATATTATTAATTGTAACTATTACTATTGGTACATCATATTCTCTTTGGACTACATCTGTACAACAAGAATCTACTAATACAATCGATGTTGGATGTTTTAGAGTTGCATTTAGTGATGAAGGTTTTACAGTTTCAGGTAATATAAATCTTGAAAAAGCTTATCCAATGCCTGATGCAGTTGTTAAAGGGTTAACACCATATAAGTTTAGTATTACTAATCAATGTAGTGTTGCTGCTTCATATAATGTTTTATTAGAAACATTAAATGCTTCTACTATGGATGAAACTAAATTGGATGTAAACTTTAATGATA
This sequence comes from uncultured Mycoplasmatota bacterium, assembly GCA_946613765.1. Classification (GTDB taxonomy): domain Bacteria; phylum Bacillota_I; class Bacilli_A; order RF39; family UBA660; genus RUG12834. Next base: position 1,557 of record CAMOFW010000008.1, on the reverse strand, counting down.
CATCAAAAAAACATTATGTAAGTAATATTACTGAAGGTTTAAGTGAAGATGCTAAAAATGGTATGAAATTGGCTTCAGGTTATTTAGGTGCTGGAGAGTCAATTACATATAATTTAAAGGTATGGATTGATTATGATGTAACTACTGATACACCAAATATTCAAGGTAAGGTATGGAATGGTAGAGTAGTTGTTAATAGTGAAGCTACATTTACTAAACCTTCATTTACTAATAAGGTTATTGGTGAAGATAATGTTACTTTAGATATTGATACTAAAAATGATAAAACTGTTCAAACATTAGAATGCTTTTACGGAAATGAAAGAATACAAAATGAAGTTGGTACTGCAATTGGTACTAGTAAGTGTCAATTTCCATTAACTGCAGAATATGCCAAATATAAAGTTACATATACAGATGGAACAACAGATAGTTCTTATCATAAACAATTAGCAGAATATATTGTTAAGGATGGAATTGAAAGATATACTATACAAAATTGGAATAGTACATCATCATTTGAAGATGGATATGTTAAAGTAAATTTTGCAACTGATGGAACAAATAGTTCAACATATTTTGTTGGGGATAGAGTATTTGATCTAGAAAAATATTATAGTGCATACTTTGATATGTCATATTCATTATCTTTTCCAAGTAATTCTATGTGTGCATTTGTTATAGGAAATACTGATAATGGATATCATGATGGAACTGAAATTGAGCATATGATTGGTTATCCTTTGTATTATGGCACTACTACTAGTGCTTTAAATCAAACTGTTGCTAGACAACAAATAAAGGTAGTATATGATCCTTCTTATCATTACAGCGTTTCCACAGAAGGTTCGGTTTCTGCACCTGAAGATTTTGATTATGATAATTTTAGAAGATCTTTAATTGCATATTCGTTAAATGTTTCAAATCCTTCTACTGCAGAGGTCAATATTTATAATTGGTACTTACAATTAGCTGAATAAAAAAGTTGTTTTATGTTAAACAACTTTTTTTATGTGGAAATTATATAAATGTAATGTTATAATGATTGTATAAAATAGGATATGGGTGATGATATGCAAAAAAAGATAGCAATTGTTTCGATAATAGTTGCATTAGTAATAGTTATATCTGTATCAATTGGTACTACATATTCACTTTGGACAACTTCTGTACATCAAGAAAGTACTAATACAATTGATGTAGGATGTTTTAATATTGTTTTTAATGATGAAAATATTAGTGGAGCTGGTAACATTAATTTAGATAAAATGTATCCAATGCAAGATTATGTAGGTAAAATTTTACCACCTTATAAGTTTACTATAACAAATCAATGTAGTGTTGCTTCTTCATATAGTGTTTTATTAGAAACATTAAATACTTCTACATTAGATGAAACTAATTTGGATGTATATTTTAATTCTTCTGTTAAACATTATTCAAGTAATGCTACAAATGGATTAAGTGAAGATGCTAAGAATGGTATGAATTTAACTAGAGGCTATTTAGCTGCTGGTGAAAAAGTAACTTACGATTTAAGATTATGGATAGACTATG
>CAMOFW010000007.1 GCA_946613765.1 uncultured Mycoplasmatota bacterium | reverse complement strand
TTGTCCATCCACTATATGATGTTGATGATACAATTGGTTCTTCTTTATCTATTTTAACTTCTACTGAAGCACTCTTAGCAACTGTATCAGTTCCATCCTTAAATTGCATTGTTACTCCTACAGTATCCTTTAATATTGTAACAGCACTAACTATTAAAACATTAGTATCTGTATTTCTTACAGTAGCACCTTCCCTAATATCACCAATAATATTAGTAGCATCAATTATTTGTGTTTCTCCATCATGAGATATTGAACCACTAATAAAATTATCAATATTAACACCTACAACCAATGCAACATCCATATTTGACCATTCAAAAGAACCAGCTTCACTAAAGAAAAGTTCCTTACCTAATTTATTGTCACTATATTTAAATGCTCTAATACCTAAAGATGAAGCCAATACCTCTTGTAAAACTATATCACAATTACTATCTTCTGTAACACTTGCATTTCTATCATAACCATCTATAGTTATATTTATTATCCTACATGCCATATTTTCTTCACTATCAATAGGATTAGCAATAAAAGGTATTTCTTCTCCTTCTTCTTCAATATAATTATCAGCAACTACAAAGCCTGATTGTACTAATGTAGATACTGTTATAGTTTTATTATAATCTATATTATTTTCTTCTGCATACTTGATAGCTTGAGCTTTAAAATAATCTTTTTTTGTATTATATTCATTATTTCTTGTATTATTAGAAATAGTATAATACACTGGTGTTCCTATACCAACTAATATTGCTAGTATTACTATGACCGCCAATATTTCTGTTAATGTAAATCCTTTGCTTTTCATTACTTCCTCCTAATTAATACCATAAATTAGTTATAGCAACATTTGTTGACACAGGCATTGGATCAGGTAGTTCAAATTGAACTATAAGTGGAATACTAAATGAATTACCAAAACATAAAGCCATACCTGGATGCAATAATTTCAACTTTTCTTTTAATTCTTCTGTAACACTAGTTGATAATGATGTAACAACATTAATATCATCTAAATAATACATTTTAAAGGCAATAAAGTTACCACATTGTGATAATACAGTAGAAGATAACTCAGTAGGTCTTTGAGTAATAATACCTAAGAAAATACCATATTTTCTACCCTCTTTAGTTATACGTTCAAATATATTATAACCTAATACCTTAACATCACTATCATCTTGAACATATCTATGTGCTTCTTCAATAATAATATGAATTGGGAATGTAGTTCTATCTTCTAAACTAACTGTAAATTGGAAAAATATCTTAGATAATATTTTAGTTAACATCTTAACTGTTCTATCATCCAAATTACCAAAATTAACTCCAACTATTTGTGATTGTTTATCTCCTTTTTTAAAGAATTCATGTACAAATTCATCTTTAGTAATTACTCTATCAAATTCAAATACTTTCCTTAAATCACTATTCATAATAGCTCTAAGTCTAACTTTTAAACTATTTAATTTATCAAATAATACATTAGCAGACAAAATACCCTCATTTATTAATGAAAACTCCAAAGCATTATATAAATCATCTAATGTATATACAAAATCTTTTTTTATTTCAACATTATCTAAATCTTTATTAACAAATCCTGCTACAACATCTACAACTAAATTAATAGCGTTAATCTTACCTTGATTATCTATTAATAAACATTGTCTTAATGTTCTATCATAACCAGGTTGAGATATAATAGTATCTAAATTTAAATCAGGAGTATTAAACTTAGTTAATACAGCAATAATTTGATCTCTAATTTGTGTAGAACTCTTACCACTAGATAAAATATCCAACAAAGATGATGCAATAATAGAATTTTGATATTTTCTAGCATTAGAATCATCAGATTTAAATATATATGTAATTCTAAGTGTATTAGCAATAGCAGGAATTAAAGTTGGATCACTAACATCCAAAAGAACTGCTAAATCATCAACATCTAAAAAATATGCTGGAATTTTAATATTATCTGCAAAATCATTATCAAAATCACATTTTAAATTTTTAAAACTTAAACTTGGATGATTATTCATCGGAGCAAATGCTGTTGAATAATCATTAAAAGCATCAAAAATAACAAAGTGAGCATTTTTTGGAACAACTCTGTCATTTAAAAAGAATAAATTTTGTAATAATCTAGCCATACCACAAGATTTACCACTACCAGTATTACCTACTATAGCAAAATGAGACACAAAAAAATCATCTTCTTTAACAGTTATTTTAAAATTATCATATATTTCACTATTACCTATTAATAAATTCTCTCTTTTAGTATAATCTTGTCCACCTAATATAGTTTCTAATTCTTGTTTAGCAATAACTCTACAAGTTGAATTAGCATTTGGTTTCTTTATAATACCTGCAGTAAATACATTATTTTTAATTTCACCAATTAAATTAATATCTATATAATCTTCAGTAATATTTTTAACTACCCCAACATATTTTACTACATCACCTAAAAAAACAACATGTACATTAATAATACTTATTTCTGCTTTTTTAGATGTATTCATAACTCTAATTGTATTTCCATCAATACCTAATATTTTTCCAAACATTTTACACTTCACCTACTATATCAATTTTATCAAAATAGATATTAATTGTAAATCAAAATAAACTATGTTATAATTAATTTGTTGTTTAAATGGCCCGTTGGTGAAGCGGTCTAACACATTGCCCTCTCAAGGCAACATTCATGGGTTCAAATCCCATACGGGCTACCAAATTAAATATTAAAAAGACTGAAATTAATCAGTCTTTTTTTCATGTACTAATTTTTTAGCTCTAGAAACTAGTTCATAATTAAACCCTAAAAATACAGGAAATGGAATACTAGAAAAATAATCACAGCATAAATAATAATTAGTTAAAATATCCTTACCACTAACTCTATTAATAATCTTTAAATTAAACAATTTTTCATAATCTTGCTTTGGCATAACTATGTTATGACTCCAATCCACAATAAATAATCTTCCTTCATTCATAAATTGAGTAACGGAATGTAAATACTGATAATCTTCAACTTGTACTGTGCCAAAAAGAACCATTCCAACACTTAATTTAGAAGCAAGTAGTATTGAATTCTTATAACAATGACCAGTTCTTTCTTCAGACAACAATTCTTCCTTTTCTCTTTCACTTAAAAAATCAAAAAAATTACTAGCTAATTCAAACCTATAGCAATTACCATCACTAGTTTTATACTTATACATATTATCTTTATCACTATATCTAATACTTTTTAATCTAATAATTTTCTTTAATAAAGAAGACTTAATATCATTACTATTAGAAGTAAATATACTAATATCAGCTATAGCAGTACCATTGGATGCATTATCATCAGTATGTTTATTATAACTATTAAATAACATGTTATAAGTATTTAAATTAATACCATTAACACTTTCCATAATAATACCTTCCTAAGTGATGCATATTATAACATTTAATATTAAAAATATCAAATAATAAAAAAACTAGATGACTATAACCATCTAGCAATATATATATTTCTTGTTCTACCTTCTTCAAACTTTTCAAATATACCTAAGATACTATTTACTAAATTATTTAATAAGTTTTCTCTATCAGTAATCTTAATTTGAGTAAGTTCAAATTTCATAGTCTTTCTAAATACATAATCATCTATATATTTAGCTAATACATTATCAAGTTCTACAACTTTTTTTAAATCCACTTCATTTAATGGATCAACACTAAAAATAAATGTACGATAAATTTTAATTAAACTAGCAGTAAAATTGTCATCTTCAAAATAATCAAAATTAACTATTTTATAAAAATTAGGACAATTTTCAATAATTTGTTTGCTTTTATCCATCTTTCATCTATCCTTCTTAATATGTATAAATAAATTATAATATATTTACTAATTAATGTAAAGTATAAAAATTACTTATTGACTTATTTAAATAAGCCCATAAAGTATTTTTTCTTACCTCTTCTTATTACTAATACTTTATTTTCAATAGCCTTATCTCTAGTAATAACTTCATTTTCATCCATATATTTATCTCCATTAATACTAATAGATCCAGCACTAATAAATTCTCTAGCTTCTCTTCTTGATGAAGCAATATTATTATTAACTAATAAATCAATCAATGATAATTCTTCAACTAATTCAAAGTTAGGAACATCCTTAAATCCATCCTCAATTTCATCTAATGATAATTCTTTAATATTACCACTAAATAATGCTTCAGATATTCTTAAAGCTTTATTATATTCTTCTTCACCATGTAAGAATGTTATAACTTCTTTAGCTAATGTTTTTTGAGCAAGTCTAAGTTCTGGTTGTTCTTTATGTTTAGCTTCAATATCTTCAATTTCTTCTTTAGTTAAGAATGTTAGTTTCTTTAAATAATCAATAACACAATTATCATCACTATTAATTAAATATTGAAATAATTCATAAGAAGATGTTTTATTTTTATCTAACCATAAAGCATTACCTTCAGTCTTACCAAATTTAACTCCATTAGCATCTAATACTAGTGGCATAGTTAAGCCAAATAACTCAACATCATCTTTTTTTCTAGCAAGTTCAATTCCAGTAGTAATATTACCCCATTGATCTGAACCTGCTACTTCTAATGTACAACCTTTTTCATGATATAGATGTAAAAAATCTAAACCTTGTAATATTGTATAAGCAAATTCACAGAATGTAATACCACTTTCTAATCTTCTAGCAATAATATCTTTATCTAACATATAATTAACATTAATATATTTACCATAATCTCTTAAGAAATCTATAGTATTAATATCTTTAATCCAATCATAATTATTAACTACTTCAAATCCAAATATTTCTTTAGCTTGTTTAGTTAATCCTTCAACATTATGTTGTACTTGTTCTCTAGTAATCATTTGTCTCTCTACAGATGGTTTTGGATCCCCAATAAGACCAGTTGCACCACCAACAAGTAAAATTGGTTTATGACCATATTTAGCTAGTCTTGTAGCAATTAAAAATGATGAGAAATGACCAATGTGCATTGAATCAGCAGTTGGATCAGTTCCAATATAAAAAGTTAACTTTTCATTATTTAATTTATCCTTTAATTCTGGACTTGATATATCTTTAATAAGTCCTCTGTATTCTAAATCTTCAAAACAATTCATATTATTCTCCTCTTTCTTCTATTATATTATCATTTTTATCATATTCAATATTCATAAAATTTCTTGATACTATATAATCACACATATGTACAAACTTTTGATGTTTTAATTTAGGTTTAGGCATCACTATATCACCTTTCCTATTTGTATTCCATTGTCCCATATGTGAAACTACACATTCATATATATAATTCATATCTTCTTCACTTAAATCTAATTCCTTATAATTAGTTTTAATATAATCTCCAATAACTAATGGATGTTCAAATATAGTATAAGGACTACCATTTAATCCATGTTTAAGAGAATCATGAAATAATAATGAATAAATAATTAAATCTTTTTCTCTTTGACTATATTCTTCACTATACATCTCTAAATTTAATAATTCATAACCTATTCTAACAACATTTTTACTATGTCTTATTAAACCTTGAGGTCCTAAATCACAAAGTGGATGATACTTACCTGAAGAAGATGCAGCAACCTCAAAGAAATAATCAGGTAATCTAGATAATAATTTCTTAGCACTATTTCTTAAATTATCATCTTTTATATAATTTAATTCTTTATTAAATATTATATATCTAATATTATCTTCAATTTCACCTAAGTTTTTAATGGATGTATAAATATTACTTTCACCAAGATATAAATTATAAATACCTAAACTACTAGTAGGTTCCATATCACTTCTTATACTATCTCCAACCATTAAACATTCACATGGAGCATAGTTTTCACATGCATTTAAAAAAGCTTTCTTATCAGGTTTAATGCCTGCATTTTCAATACCATATACCTTTTTAAAATACTTTAATATACCTGCACATTCTAATCTCTTTTCTTGATCTTCAACATACCATTTACTTAAAGCAACTAATTCATATCTTTTAGATAACTTTTCTAAATAAGAAGGTATATTATCATCAATCAAAGTTCCATGTTTTTGATATACTTTAAATATTTTATTAAAATTATCTACAGTAAAAGACTTATCAAACTTCTCATTAATATATTTTACAATATCTTCTTTTTCATAAGACTTATCTAATGAATCATATTCTTCAATTGTATTATAAAAATCACAAACTAATTTTTCATCTTTAAAATACTCTATATAAGTATCATGAGTATCTTTAAGTGTATCTAAAAGTGTCATATCGATATCAAATATAATTCTTTTAATCATGATTTACCTCCTTTAAAAATAAAAAACACGAAAACATTTCAAAGGACGAAATATTTCCGTGGTACCACCTTTATTGGTTCTTTATAGTTTTATAGGTCTACACCTTTTAAACTCCAAGTAGTGTATTTCAATTTAATTATTTTAAATCATTTTCACCAACCATGATCTCTCTTTCATAAACTAATTAAATCTACTTAATTACTCATCAACATTTAACATACATATTTTAACATATTTAAATATTTAAAACAAGGAGTATTAACGGAAACCGCCTCCGCCGCCTCCGCCACCGAAGGAACCTCCTCCTCCGCCACCGCTAGAGAAGCCTCCGCCACCAGACGAATAACTTTGAGCTCTAGATCTAGCAGCACTAGCAGCACTAACTGATGTATAAGAGAAATCATGTATTAAAATAACATTATTATACATATCATCAGTTACAACTTCAGGATATAAATTCTTAAATTCTTTAGCTACCTCCTTAGCCATACCAAATATTTGAGCATAAATCAAATATTCTCTCCACATTTTAACTTCTATAGCTCTTTTATCACTCATGTTATCAAACTCTTTAAAGAACTTCTTTAAACCAGCCATATGAGCAGCTTTTTCATTTAATAAGTTAGTAGCACCCATAACTTGTTTTTCTCTACCAAACATACCCTTAGTCATAACATTATCTATATATTGTCTATCACTAGATAGTTTAGTATATTCATAACTTTCAACTTTATCAAACCAACCTAATACTTTAGAATAATGATTAGAACAATATTTCTTAAATTCATTCTTCTCTAAGATATTATCTTTAGCAGCAATCTTCATCATATTCCATAATTCTAATTCTTTTTCATCAATTGGATCCTTAACAAATTCTATCTTAGTTTCTTTATTTTTAAATATACCTTTTTCTTCAGTAGTAACACTAACATTACCATCTTTAATCCATTTTAATATAACAGCACCTAAATAATCAGTTTTTTGTTTAGTTAACTTATATTCATCAGCAATTAAATATGCTTTACCAAAATCATCTTTAAATGGTAAATCTCTAAATGCTAATACATCTTTACCAGGGAATACTTTATTTTTAATCTTAGACCCAAAGTTCTTACTACTTGCTGCTATAAGTATTGGAATACCTATAAACATAAATCCATAGAATATAGCACCTAAAATAGCAAATATAAAATCAAAAACACTATCTTCTTCTTCACTATATTTAGTAGTACCTTCTTCAGCACCATCAAAAACTTCTTGCCAACTCTTATTTATTTTATTAGTAGTATTAAAGTAATTAGCAGGGAACTTAACTAAAATAGTCATATAATCACTAGATTTTAATCCCTTTTCAGGAGGTTGCATTTCAATATAACCATCATATACATAAGCAGTACCACCATAATTACCATAACCCCATACATCTAATGTATCTTCATATAATTTATCACCATGAATTTTAATGTATACATCTTTAGGCTTAGGATTCATATCATATGGTATTAATTGCCAAAAGAATATTTGATAACTATCTGTTGTATTATAAATAGCATTCTTAATAGTGTATTTTAAAGTATAAGTTCTACTACCATAATTAGATATACCCCAACATAAATCAACTTCATTACCTGTTTTATATATACCATTTTTATACTTTTTACTATCAAATGATGACTTAACATTCCAACTATTTAAATAAGTATATTCAGTACCACTATCATCTACTACACTAAAATCAGTTATAGTAGAATTACCCATATTATAATATGGATGATAACCTTCAGTGCCTTCATTTAATTTAGCATTCCATACTTCAGTAATATGTGCATCACCATTTGGATCAACATATATATCCATGCTTATCTTATTTAATGTATTAGCACTAACACTCATGCTAAAAACAAAAAACACAAATAACATACTAACTAAATAATAAACTTTTTTCATAAACGTCCACATCCTTATATTCATTATATAATAAAATAAATAAAAAAAGAAGATAAAAATCTTCTTAATTTGTTCTTAAAGTAAAGTATCCAGGTTTATTACCAGAAGGATTATCTATTCTAGCATAAGTTGCATCAAGATGACTAGAATTCCAAACAGTACCAGCTCCACCAACTAACTTTTTAGATAACGTAAACATACTAGAACTACTAGTTAAAGAACTTGTATTAAAATCCTGTGCTGTATATATAGTAGTCAAATTAGAACATTTATAAAACATTTGATCCATTTTAACAACACTAGATGTATTAAACTTATCTCCTAAATCAATACTAGGAATTTCAGTATTCCAAGTAAACATATGTCTCATATCAGTTACTTTACTTGTATCAAACTTATCTCCTAAGTTAAGTGAAGTTAAAGCATGATTACTAGCAAACATACTCTTCATATTAGTAGCATTTCTTGTATCAAACTTATCTCCTAAATCTAATGTAGTTAAAACATTAAGTGAATCAAACATACTCTCCATATCTTCCATATTAATAGTATTAAACTTATCACCTAAATCTAAGGATGTAAGTTTTCTAAGTCCATAAAACATTGAATATGCATCACGCACATTAGAAGTATCAAACTTATCTCCTAAATCTAAAGTAGTCAATTCTTTAACTTCATAAAACATCATAGACATATCATATACGTTAGAAGTATCAAATCTACTTCCTAAATTTAAATTTTGTAAACTATAATTATTTTCAAACAATCCATGCATAATATATACTTTAGAAGTATCTAAACCTTCCATATCTATAGAAGTTGCATTAACAAAATTCATAAATAAATGTCTACTATTCTCATTTAAATAAATAACGGAATCTTCACTATAAAGTTTAAGTCCACCATCATTTATATCAATCCATGCATATACAGGATACTTACTAAAAACTGAAGCAACATTAATAGCATTATCACTATCAGCCGGAGGAGTTTGTGAAACACCTACACTTGTAAATAGAATTCCTTGACTCTTAGCTTCAGAAATAGTGTATTCTATATAATCATCACATGAAAGTTCCAAGTGTTTAGTTCTATTTTCACATAATCTATCTTTCATAGACCTTATCACTTGCTCCGTCCATTCGTAAAAATAATTAGCAATAGTATTATTAAATGTTTCACCATCTAATAAATTAGTATAACGTTCTGCTTCTTTATAGTCATTAACGTTAATTACTGCTCTAAAACCTTTACCTTTATTATCATCTTGATTAGTTCCATCATCTTTAAATTTAATTTCTAATAAATAACCATGAACTCCATTAACTCCTATAGTTTTAGAAGTTACAATTCTAGATTGATCACCAACTTCACTAGGCATAACTTGATTTAAAGCAACTGGAACCAAATGCTCTCTTGGATCAAAATTAGGATTGTTCAAATCAGCAATAGTACCTTCCACTATATACAAATTATAAACTAAATCATTTTTATCCACAAAGGTATTAATTACTTCAGATAAATATACATCATATGTTGTTTCAACATTACCAGTATTTTGAATCATAAAAGTCTTTTTTATACTATTTCCAGGAATAGCATTATTACCCATAACAACTGATAAATCATCATAATGCAATGCAACATCACCTGTATAAATAACATTTTCAAATGCACTTTCATTACCACTAACATTAGCAACAAAATAAGCATACGATGCACTAGTAACTAATGCTAAAACTAAAAAAGATGCTATAACTATAAGTAATTTTACATATCTGTTTTTCATATTTACCATCCTTATTATTAACCTTTTACATAATATCATTTTTATTAAAAATTGTAAACAACGTAAAATTACAATTACATATAAAATGTCAAATAAAAAAGATTGGATAAACCAATCTTATCTTGCAAACACAAAATATGTATTATCATCATACAAATCTATATAACCCCATATATTACTCGCAACTTCAACGCACGGATCTGTTAACTCATTTAAAAATACAGGATATGTATCATCATAGTTATTATGGTATTGATACATAGCATTAACGCACGAATTATCCCTTGCTAGAACTTTATAGTCGTAGTATAATCCATCTTTTTCACTGCAATTATGATTATCAACAGTTTGCTCAAAGCACTCATCAAAAGTAGAATAAGAATGATCATAATTATATCTTCTTAACTCGTAACTAACACCAGCAAAATATCCAGTTGTTATCTTATATGAATTATTATAAGAATTATATTTGTAGATAAAAGTTGTTGAATCACTACTACATACAATAGAACTATTAAGCGTATCATAATAACAACTAAAACCTTTATTTTCTAACTCTTGCTTAAAAGATTTTACTTGATTAGACTTTAAAGAATTGTTATCCCATCTTTCAGGAACCCCAAAACAAATTTCTTCATTATTATTATATGAGCAAACATAATTTGCATTAGATTTAAAGTATATAGGTAAATTTATTGTATGATCTAATGTTTGCTTTTCAAAAGATCCAGAAATATCATTCATAAGTTTAAATCTAGCAATATCCATATAGTTATCAAATATGGCATTATCATCATTGTACTTATACTGTAAATATTCAACTTCAATATCAGATTCATTTTCTTCACAAGATAATACAATTCCCCATATATCTTGATAATATTTTATAAGGTCATTATTGCAAGCTGAAAATCTATGAGCAGATTCCAAATCAACAAATCCCCACACTTCATTTGTTTCTACATAATATTGAGTCCCCACTGATTTAATATATCTACGATATCCATACCCATCTTCTACTTCTTGATATGCAGCAATATCAAAATCATCTGTATAATTATTATCTCTAAACTGAGTTAAATAATACATAGTCTTATCCCTTGAATGTACCTTTAAACCTTCTTCTATACTTATTATAGAACTAAACATAGCATTCTTATTTACGTCTTGATTATAATCAGTATTTAAAAATGTTATCTTAAGCAAGAACTCTTGATTTTGACCTACATCTACTCCAATATGACTTGCAATTATTCCAGATGTTGACGGACATTCTCCTTGGGATATAACATTACCATCTTGATCTTTTAATTCATACAATAATTCATCAGTATTTACAAAGGTATTAATTACATCATTTAAATAAATATCAAAAAAAGCATATATGTCACCGGTATTTTTAACTGAAAATTTTTTTTCAATAGAATCTCCTGGTATCATTTCCCTATTTAATATAATGCCAGGATCGTCAATAAAAGTAACCGCCATATTTCCAGTTGTTATAACATTCTCACTTGAATTTGAACTAACATTAGCTACAAAGTATGCATATGATCCAATAGTAACTAATGCCAAAACTAAAAACGCAGCAATACAAATTAATACCTTTACATATTTATTATTCATCACAATCATCCTTACTATTAACTAATTTCATAATACCATTATTATAAAAAATTGTAAACATCATATAATTATAATCAAATAAAAAAGATTGGATAAACCAATCTTAGAATTTAACTTGTACGTTTTGTCTTTCTTCTGCAGAAGCTTCAAAGAAGTTAACTTCTTTAAATCCTAACATACCAGCAATTAATACTGTAGGGAAAGTTTCTCTCTTAGTATTGTATTTTCTAACAATATCATTGTAGAATTGTCTAGCATATTGAATTTTATCTTCTGTTTCACTTAGTTCTTTTTGTAATGAATTAAAGTTTTCATTAGCTTTTAATTCTGGATAAGCTTCACTTAAAGCAAATAACTTAGAAATAGCTTTAGTTAATTCTCCATCAGCTTTCATTTGATCTTCTGGAGCACTAGCACTAACATAAGTATTTCTAGCAGCAATTACAGCTTCTAAAGTTTCACTTTCATGTTTAGCATAACCTTTAACAGTTTCAACTAAATTAGGAATTAAATCAAATCTTCTCTTTAATACAGTATCGATTTGAGCCCATTGATCTTTAACCTTATTTCTTAAAGATACTAATGAGTTATAAGTTGAAATTACCCAAAGAACTAATAAAACAACGATAACTAGTACAACAATTAACCATGTTGGCATACATATACCTCCTTTATTAATAATATAGTATCACAATTATATTATTTTTTAAATATCTTTTTTAAAATATGATGTATAGTGTAAATATAATTAACTTTAATTTCATATGCTCCAATTAACTCTTCAACATATCCATTAAATCCCTTTTTAAATTCATATACACCATAATCTTTTTCATAATTTTTTTCATATAAATCTCTAATTCCATAGAAATTATATCTCTTATAATTATGTTCTGAAGCATACTTAATCATTTCATATTGTAATCTATATTGTCCATTAAACTTCATATATTCATCATATGAACCACTAAATAAATATACTATTTCAGAACCATATAACACAAACATAGCACCACTAAGTATTAATTCATCACCATGTTTATCTTTTAATTCTATAGCATTACTTATTTTATCATTAATATTTAATATATCTTTCTTAAATTGTTCTTTCTTCTTTAAATTAGAATTACTATCACTTAATTCTTCAATCTTACGTTCTAATTCTTTTCTTTCACTCTTTAATTCATCAATATATAAATTTAAATCTAATTTACATACTAAAGTCTTTAACTTATCACCAAATATCTTATACATATTTTGATAATAAGATAAACTTCTATCAACAAAATGTCTTCTATCACATGTGTCTTGAGTAATACGCTTAAATACATCTAACTTTTCATATGGTATTTCTTCTACTATTAATTTAAACTTATTTAATGTTTTATTAATACAATTTCTAGTATTAGGTTTCATATCACTTAATAGTTCATCAATACTCTTATTAGTATCAAGTACAAATGTCCATTTAACTTGAGCATTATTTTTAAGTGATTTATATCCCATTTTCTTTAAATATTTATCTACATATCTATTATCTATTCCATTTTCTACTTCTTTACCATCTATATCCCTCTCTACATACGGAATATATGGGTCTATTATTAATCTATATCCTTTTTTATTTTTAATAAACTCTTTAATCTTTAAAGTGAAATACTTAACTAATTCTTCATTAGTATAATCTATTAAAAATCCCTTTAAAGCTTCATATGTTTTATAACCCATAAATGAAGAAGAATTAGTAATTAATGTAGCGCATAATAAATTATTACTATCATCTTTTAATCCTAATAAATATACTTCTTTATTTTCTTTTTCTAATAATTTTTTCATATATATTGATTGAAAGAAATTATTATGTTCATGATTAATCGCATATTCATTAAATTCTTCATCACTTAATTCTACTAATTTATAATTCATTATATTCATCTTCTCTCAAATATATTATAACATTAAATAAAAAAAACATTCAACTACTCTTGAATGTTTTCACAAACTGCATCTTTAAATTCAAAGTCTAATAGCTTTAAAAATTCATTTAATGGATAACTATGATCATTACTAATATATACTGTTCCATTACCAGCTTTTATATCATATACTCTCCATGGTATTTCACCATCATATCCTTTCTTCACTTCATCTAGTCTTTGAGCATCAAATAAGCCAAATATAGGTAATAAATTATATTCATATAATCCATGATCTGTTGGTTCCTTATGATATACACAAGCATCATCTCTGCATGTACAAATATAAGAATATACAATATAAGTACCATCTTTATATACTTCTATTTCATCACTAAATTTTTTATCTTTAGTATACTTACTAAGAGTAAATATTAACCCATCTTCATTACTTAAAGAGTCAATTGTTAAATCTTCAGCATAAACTTCAACATATTCTGTATTACGATTTTCAAAATAATAATGATATACTAGAAAACCTAGTAAACAAACTAAAATAAAACATGCAATTAAAAATAATACTCTTCTCATATTTGTCCTCTATTCTTAAAACAATTATATCAAAAAATAAAAGAAGGTCAATAACCTTCTTTTAAAGTATAGAGAGTGGTATATATATGAAAAAATTATATATTTAAATCTTATTTATTCTTTTTAAATTTTTATTATATTAAACTATCATTTCTCCTTTCATGATTAAAGTATAAAACTCTAATATGAAGTTAATGTGAAAAGAATATGAAAAAAATAAGTTAATTAATTAACTTATTTAAAAACTCTTTACTCTTTAAAAATAAACCTGTATATCTATCATAATAAGTATTAATAAAATTATTTATTTCTCTAGATACTACATCACTTATCTTTATAGTACTAATAGTTTTAATATCTACTAAATAATACATTCTTATTAATTTAATAGTTTTCTTATCTACTATTACTTGATTAGTATAACAATTCTTACAAATAAATCCTCCATCATCACCATCTATAGTAACAATATCTTCTTTATTACCACACTTAACACAACTATCTAAATTAAGTGATATTCCTAAATAATCTAAATACTTTAATTCTACTATATTAGTAATTATTAAAGGATTTAATTTATTATTAATTTTATCTAATGCATTAATTAATATATCAAATATATTACTATCATCATTTTGTTTAACTACTTGATATGTTAAATCACAAAGATAAGCCATATAAGATATTAATTCTATATCTAATCTAATATTAGAATAACTATTAATAATATCTACATTAGAAAGTAAAGATAATTTATTTTCTTTATAATAAATATAAAAATAACCATAAGTATAAGAATTACATGCTGCTCTTAAAGGAGACTTAACACTTTTACATCCCTTAGCAATTATCCCAATAAAACCATGCTCTCTAGTTAACACTTGAAGTATCCTACTAGATTCTTGATAATCACTAATACTTAAGATTATTCCCTCTACTTTCTCTATCATAAATATTACTTCCTTTTCTTATACTTTAAATAATACTCTATTTTTCCTGTTTCTTCAAACAATTTCCAATATTTATCTTTCATAAAAATCACCTCTCATTAATATAATGAGAGGTTTATTTAATTTTTATTCATTATCTAGTATTCCAAATTCTCTTAAAGATCTTTCTTTTTCTCTCCAGTTATCTACAGTCTTAACATATAACTCTAAATAAACCTTCTTACCAAGTAACTCTTCAATATCTTTTCTAGATTCTTGTCCTACTGTTTTAAGTAATGATCCATCTTTACCAATAACTATCTTCTTTAAAGAATCCCTATCTACTATAATATCTACACCAATATTAGTAATATTTTCTTTTTCTTCATATGATGCTGTAACACATGTTATTGAATGAGGTACTTCTTGTTTTAAATACTTAAATAACTTTTCTCTAACATATTCACTTATCATAAATTGTTTAGATAAGTTAGTTACTTCATCATCATTAAAATACTTAACATTCTCTGGAATATATTTTTTAATAACACTTATTAATCTTTCAATATTATCATTTTCTAAAGCAGATACAGGTACTATTTCCGCAAAAGAATATAAATCCTTATAAGTATCTATAGCTTTAAATATTTGTTCATTATTTAATTTATCAATTTTATTTAATACAAGTATTACAGGTACATCAACACTCTTCAAAGTATCAATAATCATCCTATCACCTTTACCAATACCTGCATAAGCATCAACAACAAATAATATAACATCACTATCTTTATACATACCAGTAGCGTGTTTATTTAAATATCTACCCATCTTATTAATAGCTTTATGAATACCTGGTGTATCTAAAAATATTATTTGTGAATCATCATCATTATAAATACCTTGAATAACAATTCTAGTAGTACCTGATATTGGTGATGTAATAGCTAAATGACACTCTAAAATACTATTTAAAAGTGATGACTTACCTACATTTGCTCTACCAATAATACTAACAAAACCACACTTCATTAATTATCACCTATCTTGTTATATTTAAACTGTCTAATATTTCATCTTGTAAATCAAACATAACCTTTTCTTCTTCTTTATTGTTTACGTGATCATAACCAAGTAAATGAAGTAAACCATGACATACTAAAAAGGATAACTCTCTTTTTTCACTATGATTATACTCTTTAGCTTGTTCCTTCATCCTAGGAATACATAAATAAATATCTCCTAATATTCTATCTCCCACTAACTTTTCATCATTATCTTCTAAAGCAAAAGATATAACATCAGTAACTCTATCTATATTTCTATAAGTTCTATTAATTTCTTGTATTTCATCATTATCTACAAATATAACACTAAGGTATGCATCTGCTGCATTCTCATGTTCTAATGTAGTTTTAATAACATCATTTAAATAATCATAATCTTTATATAAATTATTATCTACAATTTCATAATTCATTATAGTTTAATTCCTCCACCTAAGTTATATAAATATAAAACAATAACGATTAATATTATAAAACATATAATATTATAAATAAAGTCTTTTTGTAAAAACTTAGGTAAATGAGTTCTAATAGCATTAAGTGCTACATAGATAAAATAACCTATCATACCACCAATTACATTTAAAATAATATCATCTACATCAAAACTTCTACCTAATTTAACTTGTAATATTTCAACAGTTAAAGATGTTACAAAACTAATAATAAATATTTGATATAAACTCTTACCATTAATATATCTAGTAACAAAATAACCATAAGGTACAAATAATAATATATTACCTAATGTATTATATATAAACATCTTAGATCCAACAGGGTATCTAAATATCTCTGAAAAAGGTACTAAATTAATACCAGTACCACTATTATTTTCAGTACCAGTAAGTAATTCAAATAATAACAAAATATATACAATAAATAATAGATTTAAAAATTCTTCATGAAAAGAAATCTTCTTACTACTATTTTTTAAAGCAAATATTCTAACAGCAACTAATACTACAATAAATATAGTTAATTGTGGCCAAATATTAAGTATAGTTTTATTTAAAGTATCTAAAAACATGATAGTCAACTCCCTAATTGTTATATGTAATTTGCTTACTTATTAGTTTCTCTATTATTACAAATAACTCTACTATTATTCTACTATCATTTTCATCTTTTTTCAAAACTTTTTTACTAATTATTTTTTCATCATTACTTAAATTTAATTTTAACTTTTCTTCTACTAATTTATTAACCCTATTATCAAAATCACTATCATCATAACTATACTCTTTATATTTATATTCCCTTTCTTTTAATAAATATAACTTTCTACCTAATATAGATATTATTTGATATCTATCTGTATCATAATTACTTAATCTACTTTTAAATATCTTATATTCTTTATTATTATCGTATAATAAATTATATCTAACCTTTTTAGTATATTCTTTAACCTTATATGTTTTAGGTAACTCTACACTAACACTATACCATTTTTTAGCATATACTTTTCCATCAGCACACACTCTCACACTATCAACATCATTTAACTTAATATCTCCAGATATTAAAACATCCCCTTCTTTAACTATTTTATTATTCTTAACTACAATAACTCCACTAGAAGATATAATCTTACTTATTTCACCATCAGTAATTGCAACAACATCACAACTACTATATTTAATACTATTTTTAACATTCTTTCTTTCTTCTAAATTGATAGTATAAGTCATACCTATATTTTCTATTTCAATCCATTCTAGTCTATTCTTATATTCTTCTAATATCTTCTTCTTTATACTTTCTAATTCATTATAATCTTTTTTAACACTTAATCTTTTAATACCATAATCTTCTAAAATATTTCTAATATCTTTAACCAAACTAATATTATTAGATTCAATATTTACATCTAATATAATATTACTAATAAATAAAAAAG
>CAMOFW010000006.1 GCA_946613765.1 uncultured Mycoplasmatota bacterium | reverse complement strand
AACTTAAAAAATTATCATTAGATGAATTATCATCGTATTATAGACAATTACGTTCTTTTGAATATGATAATAATAAACCATTAGAATCAAGTGAGTTAAAGAAAAAGATATATTTCTTAACTAAACTTATTTTAAAAATTGATAGAATTACATCTGGTAGAAAATTAATTGTATTTGATGATAAAAGATCGAATAATTGTGATAAAGGTAAAGTTTATGCATCTACACATGTTGGTAGATATGATATAGAATCTGCCATGGAAGCTATAAATGAACAAGTATACTTTGTAATGGGTGACCCTGAAGAAACTTATAGAAATGTTGAAGGATTCTTTTTAGATAATATTCAAGGTAGAATTTGTTTAGATACAGGATATCAAATAGCAGATATATTTAAAAAGAAGATAAATGGTGAAGAGTTATCTTTAAAAGAACAAGCATTATATGATGAATATAAAAAAGATAGATTTATAGGTGAAGATACATGTACTAAGAGAATATTAAATAAAGATAATATATTGATATTCCCTGAAGGTGCATGGAATGTTACACCAAGAATTGTTCAACCAATATTTGACGGTGCTGCTAGAATAGCAATAAATGGTAATGGATTTATTATCCCTATTGGAATAGTTAGGGATAATAAAAAATATACTGTTAACATTGGCAAGGAAATGAATATTGATGGAGCAACTGTTAGTGATACAAAAGATGTTACTAAAGAGTTGAGAGAAAAAATGTGTTCTTTAGTAGGAGAAATAATATTTAACGATAATAA
Source organism: uncultured Mycoplasmatota bacterium (assembly GCA_946613765.1). Taxonomy (GTDB): domain Bacteria; phylum Bacillota_I; class Bacilli_A; order RF39; family UBA660; genus RUG12834. The sequence goes on along the minus strand of CAMOFW010000006.1, from coordinate 19,719 downwards.
AATTAATTCTAGAGCTAATATGGGAACACCTGAAGAAAATGAATTAGAATTTATTAATGATATTATGAGAGAATCAGAAAATGGTTATACTTTAGATGTTATTGAAAATACTAGATATTATGATAAGAATGCACCAGAAAATGTTTATAAATTGGTTAGAAAAGGTCTTTAATAAAGACCTTTTTTTTGTTATAATAATATGTATAATAGGAGATGACTTTATGAGTGGAATATGGTTACCTAGTGGATCTCTTGTACTTGCTATATATCTTGTTGTTTTATTTTTTACTAGAGGTAATGTTAAAAACTTTGAAACTAATATTTATAAAAAACTTATTGTAATTAATTTAGTATATTCTACTTTTGGAGTAGGTATCTATTTATTTGCTATGTTAGTTGGGCATTTATATCTAACTGGGGTATTGCAATCTTTTTATCTTATTATGATGGATTTAATGTTATTATTTTTACTTAAATACGTTATTGAGTTAAATAAGTTTGATAAAAAAGTTCATGATATATTTAATAAAGTAATTAATGTTATTACTACAATTGTTATTATTTTTATTTTAGCATTACCAATGGATACAATTATTGTTGGTGAAACTGTAGATTTAAATGGTCCTGCTTATTATGCAGCTATGGTTGAAGTTATATTATACTTCTTTGCTATTATGTTATTATGTACTTTATTTGCTGTTAGATTTAAAAATGAGAGAAGTAAATTATTACCATTTTTAATATTATTTGTGTTCTTTGTACTTGGGTTATTTTTAAGAATATATTACCCAGAGGTTATAACAGAAACATTCATTTTTACTTTAAGTTATTTAGTTATGTATAATACTATTGAAAATCCAGATGTTAAGTTGCTAGAAAAGATGGAAATATCTAAAGAACAAGCAGAAAAAGCTAATAGAGCTAAAAGTGATTTTTTATCTTCTATGTCACATGAGATTAGAACACCTCTTAATGCCATTGTTGGATTTAGTGAAGATATACAAGAATATAAAAATGAATTACCACCTCAAGTTATTGAAGATTCTACATATATAATGGAAGCATCACAAACATTACTCGAAATTGTTGGTAACATTTTAGATATTAACAAGATTGAATCTGAAAAGATGGAAATAACTAATGAAGTTTATAATCCAAAAGAATTAATAGAAAGTGTTGCTACTATTAATGCTACTAGAATTGGTGATAAAGATATTAATTTTGTACAAAATATTGCTGATGATTTACCTTATGAATTATTTGGTGATAAATTACATTTTAAACAAATATTAAATAATTTATTATCAAATGCGTTTAAGTATACTGAAAAAGGTGAAGTTAGTTTAACTGTTAAATGTATTAATACTAAACATTATTCAAATATATTGATAGCTGTAAGAGATACTGGTAGAGGTATTAAAAGTGATGATATTAAAAGATTATTTAATAAATTTGATCGATTAGATGTTGAACTTAATACTACTACTGAAGGAACTGGTTTAGGGCTTGCTATTACAAAGAGTTTAGTTGAGATGATGGGTGGAAAAATAAATGTTGATTCTTCATTTGGTAAAGGTTCAATATTTATTGTCCAATTACCACAAAAGATTAGTTCTCTAACTAAACCTATTAGTGTAGGTAATGTTGATAGTAATAACAATGTTAATAATGAAGTTAATTATGGATATAAGAAAGTATTAATTGTTGATGATAATGAATTAAATATTAAAGTTGCTAAAAGAGCATTACAAGATTTTAATTTTGAAATAGATACGTGTAATGATGGGTTACAGTGTTTACAAAAAATTAAAAATGGTAATGAATATGATTTGATATTAATGGATATTATGATGCCAAATATGTCTGGTGAAACAGCTTTAGCTAAGTTAAAAGAAAATGAAGCATTTGAAATACCAACTATAGCTTTAACTGCTGATGCTATCGCAGGTGCTAAAGAAAAATACTTAAAAGAAGGATTTGTTGATTATATTGCTAAACCTTTTAGTAAAGATCAAATTAAACAAAAGTTAGATATGATATTTAAGTAAGCACTTTGTGCTTACTTTTACTTTACATATATTTTTTATTATTATTAGATATTTATATTTATTAGCGCTATAATCTAATTGTAAGGAGAATTGTTTATGAAAGAAGATATAAATGGTTTTAAAAATATTAGAATGGTTGATAATTTTTATCAAACTAGTTCATTTATTCCAATGCCTACGATTGAAATATCTACATTGGATGAAAAAGGTAATACTAATATAGGATCTTATAGTTTATGTTTTCCATATTATATTGCTGGTAAAGATTATTATGCAATGATATTAGAATGTAGAAATTCATCTAATACATGTAAAAATTTACTTAGAACTAAAAAGTGTGCTTTAAATTTTATAACTGATAAGCCTAAATACTTTAAAGAAGCAGTTAGATTAGGTTTTCCTGGTGAAACAACTGAAGAAAAGATGAAGGATTGTATTTTTACTTTAGTTGATGGTAAAAGAGCTAAAGAAGATAAGAATAATAAATACCCTAAGGTTATTAAAGAAGCTTATCAGGTATTTGAATGTACTTGGGATGATAGTTTAGATAATGCTTTTGATGATAAAGTACAAGAAGAATATAATGGCCCATATCATAATTTTAATGGTATTACATCTAAGTTTGGTGCTCATTTTATATTAAAAATAGATAATATATTAATTAAAGAAAAATATTATGATGCAATTATTAATGGTGTTAGTGCATCATCTTTTCCAAGAGTTCCTGTTGATTACGGTTATAGAGATTCAAAGAATTTTTGGTATACAACATTTAAAAGACCTAGAAAAGAACCAATACCTAAAAATAAAGGTGTTGGATTAGACTCGGTTAAGTATGCAGCATCAAGAATAGATCCTGAAGTTAAGTTTAGTGATGAAGCATGTGCTATGTTAGTCAAGGTGCCTAGAGTTTTCCTAACAATGGTACTAAAAGGATGTGTAGAATGGGCTAAAGAGAATAATGTTTCTTTAATTACTGAAAAAGAAATGAAAATAATAAATGATAAGAGAAGTAAAGAAAAAAATAAAATGTAGGCCCTAATTATAATTTTATTTTAGGTTTATACTTAATTAAAAATATGGAGAGAAAAGTAGGCTATTTAAAGATTTTAGATAACTATTAGGTATTTAATTATGCAAAAGTGGTATTATTTAATGAATGGTAACATTAATTATAGTACTTCTTTATATATACCAGTAGATAATAAATTAAAACTAGCTTTTGAAGATATCTCAACTCTTGATTTAGCTACAATGAATATTAAAAAAAGTGAAGCTAAAGCTTATTTAGGCGAATATAATCATGGTATAGATAAAGATGGTATGTTTTATATTGCTGGTTATCCTTTTAAGGATAAATGTAGGGTTTTTGCCCCCATTTTTAACTATGATAAAGATAATTTGAAATTATTTTATTATTTATTAAGAAAGTATGCTGAAGAAAGAAGTTATAATATTAAACATAATAAACCTTTAGAATTAGATATTGAATCTGATAGAATTTATTTAGAATATATTAAAGGAATATTACAAGATATAATAGATAAAAAAATAAGTACTATATATGGTGATAAATCTATTATATCTCCTGAAGTTAAAACATTTATAAGAAGAAGATATTTAACTAAATATAAGAATTTATCTACTGAAGAATATTTAGATAAACATACTAATGAAATAATTTATTATTATTGTAGATATACAGAACTCAGAAAGTTAATGATAGAGTGTATATTATGTTGTAGTGGTTATAATCCTGAAATTGGACCATTAATTTGGAATACTAAAGAATGGCCAAAAGATGGAATATATGGATATCAATTAAATGGTCAAAAAATATTAACTAGGCAATTAGAGTTGTCGGAGTTTGGTGATATTCCTAGCTCAGGAAAAAAATAAAAGAAGGCATTAGTCTTCTTTTTTCTTATCTATTAATTTAAATATATATTCATATCCATAAGATGAAATAATAAATATTGATATTATATTAAAGTATGTATATCTAGCTTGGATTTCAATTAATAGATATACAAAGAATGTTACTACCATCATAATAACAAATAATATTGAATTATTTTTATACATATCTTTTCTATATTTGATTATACCTATAATAGCCATTAATAATGTAGTTAAATAAATAACAGAGTTAATAGATATAACTTGTTTTTTAATATAATTAAAATCTATATTAAGTATTTTCTTATCATTATAAGATTCATTAACTGTATCAAAATCACTTAGAGTCCAGTAGTTATTTATTTTGCATGTTGCAAGTGCTGCTAGTTTAACTGGATCACTAACTCTTTCTTTTATAGTTTCTAGTTGTAGTTCTTTATTACCTAAGATATTAACTTCATCTTCATATGAATAATGTCCACATGTTTCATGATTAGTTCCTAAGACAAACTTCCATGTTGGATTAGTATTTGTTAAACCATCCTTATTAAAATTAGTTAGTATTAATAATTTAGATGTACCAATAGTTATTATTAGATATATAGCTATAAATATTAAATAGTTAATTGCATTAGTTTTAAATGTTTTCTTTTTTGATTTAATAAGTAAGAATATAAGTAGAGAGAATACTATAATGATTGATTCTGGTCTAATTATATTAGCTAGTGCTATTAAAATGGAAGCAATAATATAATCTTGTTTTTTGGCTTTCTTTTTAATTAGGAATGTTGTTGAATCTAATATTAATAATCCTGATAAGATATGATTATTTAAAGTTATATTTAAAAGTAGTGGAAGAGGAAGTATCATATATAAAAGTGATACCATACGAGATGCTCTTTCAGTAGTAAATTTTTTAGATATTTTATAGATTAATAATACTGTTAAAGTTGAATATATAATATTTAGTATTTTTAATACCCATATATTAGGTATTATTTTATATATTAGACCCTCATATAATGTGAATCCTAATTGATAAGGCCACATAGAAAAGTATGAGTCATTAACAAATGATAAATCATTATTAGCAAATTTCATTGCTGCTTCATTTATTAAATAATAATCTGTTACTTGTGGTATATTCATTAATATTATTGTTAATATCCTTATAATTAGGGATATTATTATAATAAATAAAGTAAAGTTATTAATTCTTTTATCTTTAGCGATAAAATAACTTATTATGATTGCAAGTAGTCCTAATAATAAATTATTAGTAAATAAAAATGATAAAACTATTAATACTAATACTATATAAGTTAGAATGTTAAATAACTTTTTCATGTTATCCTCCTGACTTTAATATCTTATCATAATTAAGAGTTATTTTACAATTAATTATGTATAGTATTCTTATAAGTCTTAATTTGATATTTATTTTGTGATATTATTATACTAGATTAGTAGGTGTTTTAGATGGAAAAGAATGTTGATATAAACACTGGGTTAAGTGCTTCTCAAGTTGAGAGTAGAGTTAGAGCTGGGTTAGTAAACTATGATGATGCGCCTAAAACAAAGACTATAGGTCAAATCATCAGAGATAATTTTTTTACATACTTTAACTTTTTAAACTTAATGTTAGGGGCTGCAGTATTTACTGCTAGTTTAATTAAAGGTAATTTATTCTATGGATTAAAGAATTGCTTATTTATGGGTGTTATTATAGTTAACTCAATAATAAGTATTATTGAAGAAATTATATCTAAGAAAATTATTGATAAGTTAAGTGTAGTATCTGAAAATAAGGCAGAAGTATTAAGAGATGGTAAGGTAGTAGAATTACCTTTAGATCAAATTGTTATGGATGATATTATTAAGTTATCACTAGGTCATCAAATAGTATCTGATTCAGTTGTATTAGATGGTGAAATAGAAGTTAATGAATCATTAATTACTGGTGAAAGTAATGCCATAAAGAAGAAAAAAGGTGATCAGTTATTATCTGGTTCATTTATTGTATCTGGTAAAGCTATTGCTCAAGTAATACATGTTGGTAAAGATAATTATGTATCTAAAATAAGTAGTGAAGCAAAGTATAAAAAAGAAGTTAATTCAATTGTTATGAAGAGTTTTACTAAAATGTTAAAGGTATTATCTATTATGATTATACCTATAGGTATAGTTATGGTTATTAATCAATATTTAATTGATTATGATTTACCTAATTCAATATTTACTACAGTAGCATCATTAATAGGTATGATACCTGAAGGTTTAATATTATTAACATCATCAGTTATGGCTGTAGGTATTATTAAACTTTATAGAGTACATGTTTTAGTACAAGAATTATATGCGATTGAAATACTAGCTAGAGTTGATGCTATATGTTTAGATAAAACTGGTACATTAACTGAAGGTAAAATGAAAGTAGTTAAGATTATTAATTCAAAGAATTATAATCAAGAAGAAGTAGAAGATTATTTTGCTGATTATACATTAGCAAGTGAAGATTCTAATCAAACTATGTTAGCATTAAAAGATTATTTTAAAGGTAATAAGATAGAAGTATCTAATAGAATAGATTTCTCTTCAGATAGAAAATTTAGTGCTATTGAATTTGATAATTATAGTTTATATTTAGGTGCTCCAGATATAGTATTAAAGAATAATTATAATAAAGAAATGGATAAATATGTTGAAGATTATAGAGTATTAGCTTTAGGTTATAAAGATGGTAAATTAGATGATACATTAACTAATATTAAAGAAGTTGGTTATGTATTAATAGAGGATGTTATTAGACCTAGTGCTAAGAAAACATTAGATTATTTTAGAGATAATAATGTATTAGTTAAGATAATATCAGGAGATAATGTTAAAACTGTTATGTCTATTGCTAAAAAGGTTGGTTTAGAAGATATTAAAGGTATTGATATTGGTGCTTTAGATGAAAAAGAATTAAAGAATGTTATAGATGAATATCAAGTATTTGGTAGAGTTAAACCTGAACAAAAGAAATATATAATTAAATATTTAAAGAAACAAGGACACGTTGTTGCGATGACCGGAGACGGTGTTAACGATGTTCTTGCGTTAAAGGAAAGTGATTGCGCAATATCTATTAAAAGTGGTACTGATGCAGCTAGAAATGTATCACAATTAATATTATTAGATGATGATTTTAATTCATTACCTAGAGTTGTTGCTGAAGGTAGACAAACAATTAATAATGTTGAAAGAAGTGCATCATTATTACTATATAAAACATTATTTACTATTATGTTAATAATATTTAGTATAATATCATTTCAAAAATATTTCTTTGTACCAATACATATGACATTTATTACTACATTTACTATTGGAGCTCCATCATTTATATTAGCATTGGAATCTAATAATAATTTAGTTAAAGGTAATTTCTTATTTAAGGTATTTGCTAGAAGTTTACCAACAGCATTAACTGTAGTATTTAATGTTATATTAGTTAGTGCTTTCTCTGCATTATTTAATATACCTTATGAATTACAAAGTACTATGTGTGTTATTATAACTACTATTATTGGTTTATATTACTTATTTAAGATATGTTATCCACTTAATTTATATAGAGGAGCATTATTCTTTACTATGTTATTTGGATTCTTATATTGTATGTTTTTCCAAACATCATTATTTGAATTACAACCAATAAATAGTGTTAGTGCATTAATTATATTTGTATTAACTTTAGATTCATTTTATGTATATAAATTATTAAATTTTGTTATTACAAAAATATTTAATCATTATGATGATTCAATTAAAGTAGAATCAGATATTTATAAAGTTAATTAATACTAAATAGATTTACTATTTAGTATTTTTTTTGTATAATTGTAAGAAGAATAGAGGGATATATATGAACAAAGTTGTATTAATTGGTTGTGGTAATGTTGGTATGTCATATGCATATGCTTTAGTTAATCAACAAACACACGTTGATGAACTTTGTTTAATAGATCTAGATATGGATAGAGTTAAGGGTGAAGTAATGGACCTTAATCATTCACTTCCTTATAGTCCATCTAAAATACATATTAAATGTGGTACATATAAAGATTTAAGTGATGCGGATATTTGTGTTATTTGTGCAGGTGCTAATCAAAAGGTTGGCGAAACACGAATGGACTTAATAAATAAAAATGCTAAGATATTTAAAACTATTATAGATGAAGTAATGCAAAATAATTTTAAAGGTGTATTTATTGTTGCTACTAATCCTTTAGATGTTATGAGTTATATAACATGGAAGTATAGTGGATTACCTTCAAGAAAAGTTATTGGTAGTGGTACATCTTTAGATAGTGCTAGATTAAAGTATTTAGTAGGTAATAAGTTAGGTATTAGTTCTAAATGTGTTAATGGTTATGTTATTGGTGAACATGGGGACTCAGAATTTGTTGCTTGGTCTAGTGTTAATATAGGATTACAAAATATAAATTATTTTTTAAGTGATAATGATAAACAAGTAATTGAAGATGAAGTAAGAAATGCTGCTTATGAAATTATTAATAGAAAAGGAAATACATCTTATGGTATTGGTTCTTGTTTAGTTAGAATTACTAATGCAATATTAGGGGATGAAAAAAGTGTACTAGTTGTTAGTACCTATGATCAAATAAATGATGTATATGTTGGACTTCCTGTAGTCTTAGGTAGAGCTGGAGTAATTAATAAGATATATTTTAATATTAATAGAAGTGAAGAAGCTAAGTTACAAAAGTCTATAGATACTATTAAAGATGCTATTAATAAAATAGTATAAGTTTGTAATAAAATTAATGATGTGATAATATAAATAACAAGAAGGAGACGTGTTATGAAAAAGAAAATAGTTAGTTTATTGTTAATAATTACAATGTTAGTATTACCATTTAGTGTTAAAGCAGAAGATAATTATTTCTATGCAGATGAAAATACTGCAGTTGTTAATAACGAAGAACATAATCACAGTGTATTTGCTGCTGGTGAAAAGGTTAAGTCTGGTGCAACAATCAATGGTATATATTTTGGAGCAGGTAATGAAGTTAATTTATCTGGTAAAGTATCATATGGTTTTTTAGCAGGTAGTTCAATTATAGTTGATGGAACTATAGATCATGATTTATTTGCTGCTGGTGGAAATATTACTATTAGTAAAGATGCTAAAATAACTAGAGATTTATATTTAGCAGCTAATGATATTACTATTAAGAGTGATATTCCTGGTAGTGGATTTATTACTGGTTCTATTGTTACATTAGATAATATTACAGTTGAAGGTGATTTAAGAGTTTATTCTAATCAATTAATTATTAATGAAAATGCCAATATAAAAGGAACACTATATGTTAGTGAAGGTACCATTATTAAAAATGAAGATAAGTTAAGTGTTGGTAATAAGGAATTAGAAAAATTTACTAGATTAGATTTTTCTACTAAAATTCAAGATGAATTATTAAGTATATTAACTATGATATTTACTGCTATAGTATTAGCATTAATGTTCCCTAAATTATTCAAGAAGTTAGATTATGAATTAAGTGTTAAAGATGTATTTAAAAAAGCATTTATTGGTTTAGGATTACTTGTTATTGCTCCAATACTTTCAATGTTATTATTAATATCTAATGTTGGTGTTGTTATTGGTGTGATATTGATATTATTATATATTCTAGCTTTAATGATATCTATGATATTAGTTTCATATGTAATAGGAAGTAATTTATATACTAAGTTATTTAAACAAAAAGATAATATTTATGTAGATTTATTAATAGGTATCTTAGTAGTTAAAGTAATTGAATTAATACCATATTTTGGCGTATTATTTACTATGTTTGCATTCATTTATGGTTTAGGATTATTATATAGATACGTAGTTAAAGAGAGTAAATAGTGTAAAGAAATGAGGAGTTTTCTTCATTTTTTTTATTTTTTATAGTAGAATAAGGTTGGGTGGTAATTATGGTATATGTGTTATTAATATTTGTAATTATTATATTCTTGATAGGTTATTTTATATTTAGGTTAGCTATTTGTAGAAATGCTAAAAAAGATTTTATATTTCAAAATGATAAGAATAGTGCTGTTAGTAAAGGTGCCTTAAAAATAGAAAATGATACTAAGTGGTTAGTAGATCATCAAAGAAAAGTACATATTAAGTCTAGAGATGGTTTAAAATTACAGGGTTATTTAGTTAATAATAAAAAGAATCATAACTTTGTTATTGTAGTACATGGATTTACTTCATCTCACATTGATATGATTAATAGAGCCCAAAAGTTTAATGAACTTAATAACAATGTCTTATTAATTGATTTAAGAGGACATGGTGAAAGTGAAGGTAAATATATTACTATGGGTATTAAAGACTGTGAAGATATTAAATCATGGTGTGAATACTTAGTTAAGAAACAAGGTGCTAAAAAAATAGTATTATATGGTGTATCTATGGGTGCTGCATCTGTTATGATGAGTTTAGATAAAGATTTACCTAAAGAAGTTAAGTTTGCTATAGAAGATTGTGGATTTACTAGTCCATATGATGAATATAAATATCAGTTAAAGAATTTATTTCATTTACCTGCATTCCCATTACTTGATATATGTAATATGTATGCTAGATTAATAGCTAAGTTTGATTTTAAACAATATAGTGCAATTAAGAGTGTTGCTAATACTAATATTCCTTTATTAATGATTCATGGAACAAAAGATACTTTTGTACCATATTATATGTTAGAGGAACTACTTAAGAATTGTAATACTCAAAAAGAAGTTTTTATAGTTAAGGGAGCTAATCATACAGAAGCACAAGCTTTAGATTACGATAATTATTGGAAAACTATTGAAAATTTTATTAAGTAGTATTATTATATTGGAACGAATTGGGGGATTTATATGTTAAATATTGATATAGATAATATCAAAAAGAAAGATATGGTTTATATTCATGCATTAATGTTAACATTAAAACATTTTAGATATTTAAATAGTTATTTAAGCTTAGTATGTGATGATGATAAATATTATGTATATGGATTTAATAATTGTATTCCATTTGATGATATTAATAGTGCATGTCAATATGTGTTAAGTTTAGTATCATTTGATTCTAATGAAACTAAAAAGGTTAGAGAATTCTATAAAAAGATGCTATCTGCACAATTTAATGATATGGAGGCATTAGAATACATAGAATATTACTTAGATGAGTCAAATTCAATAAGAGAAAGAAGTAGAAAATAATACTTCTTTTTTTGTTGACATTACAGGTAATAAATGTTATAGTATTCTTGCATTTTAAATGCCAATATAATTCTACTTCAAATGCAGGTAGAATAATATTTATAAAAGAAATTGACACACCTGGATGTGTGGACATGGAAAGGAGTATATTTTATGCCAACAATTAACCAACTTGTTAAAAAAGGTAGAAAAAACAAAACTAGAAAAAGTAAGAGTCCAGTATTAAACGTAGGTTTTAATACAATTGAAAAGAAGGAAACTAAACAATCTAGTCCTCAAAAAAGAGGTGTATGTGTTAAGGTAGGAACTAGAACACCTAAGAAACCAAACTCAGCGTTAAGAAAATTCGCTCGTGTTAGATTATCTAATGGTAGAGAAGTTGATACATACATTCCTGGTGAAGGACACAACTTACAAGAACACAGCGTTGTTTTAATTCGTGGTGGACGTGTTAAAGACTTAATCGGTGTTAGATATCATGTAATCAGAGGTACTTTAGATACTCAAGGTGTACAAGATAGAAAACAAGCTAGATCTAAGTATGGTGCAAAAAGACCAAAATAAGAAATAATTATTAATTAGGAAGGAGAAAATTTATGCGTAAATATCGTGCAAAGAAAAGAGAAGTATTACCTGATCCTATATATAATTCAAAAATGATTACAAAATTAGTTAATCAAATTATGATCGGTGGTAAAAAAGGTACTGCTCAAAAAATATTAAAAGATGCTTTCGATATAGTTGCTAACAAAACTGGAAAAGATCCAATTGAAGTTTTCAACACTGCAATCGAAAACATTTCACCTGCTCTAGAAGTTAAAGCTAGACGTGTTGGTGGATCTAACGTTCAAGTTCCAATGGAAGTTAGAGAAGATAGAAAACAAACTTTAGCACTTAGATGGTTAGTTCAATATTCTAAACAAAGAAGTGGTAAGGGAATGGCTATTAATTTAGCAAATGAAATTATGGATGCTGCAAATGGTGTTGGTGGAGCTGTTAAGAAGAGAGAAGATACTCACAAAATGGCTGAAGCTAATAAAGCATTTGCTCATTATAGATGGTAGGAGTTTTATATGGCAAGAGACGTAACAATTGATAAAATTAGAAATATTGGTATCATGGCTCACATCGATGCTGGTAAAACTACTTTTACAGAAAGAGTTTTATTCCATACAGGTATAACTCATAAAATTGGTGAAACACATGATGGTGAATCACAAATGGACTGGATGGATCAAGAAAAAGAAAGAGGTATAACTATTACTTCAGCTGCTACTACAGCACACTGGAAAGGTTATAGACTTAATATTATTGATACTCCAGGACACGTAGACTTTACTGTAGAAGTTCAAAGATCACTTAAAGTATTAGACGGTGCTATTATGGTACTTGATACTCAAGGTGGTGTAGAACCTCAATCAGAAACAGTTTGGAGACAAGCAACAGAATATAAGGTACCAAGATTAATTTTCTGTAATAAGATGGATAAAATTGGTGCTGATTTTGAATGGTGCTTAAATAATATTAAAGAAAGATTAAATGTTAACTTTGCTCCAATTGAATGGCCAATTGGTGCTGAAGGTAATTTCGACGGAATCGTTGATTTAGTTACTAGAAAAGCTTATCATTTCGACAAAGAAGCTCATGAAAACATGGTTGAAATCGAAATTCCAGATAACTTAAAAGATATCGTAGAAGAAAAAAGATTAGAACTTGTTGAAAAAGCTGTTGAATTTGATGATGCTTTAATGGAAAAATATTTAGGTGGAGAAGAATTAACTGTTGAAGAAATTAAGGGAGCTATCCGTAAAGGTGTTTTAGCTGCTGAATTCTTCCCAGTAATGTGTGGTACTGCTCACTTTAATGTTGGTGTAAAACTTGCATTAGACGCAGTTATCGATTACTTACCAGCTCCAACTGATATTGAAGCTATTGAATGTACTGATAAAAATGGTAATACAGTTATGAGACATCCAAGTGATAATGAACCATTCACTGCAATGGCATTCAAGATCATGACTGACCCATTTGTTGGTAGATTAGCATTCTTTAGAGTTTATTCTGGTCACTTAAGTAGTGGATCATACATTTTAAATGCTACTAAAGGTGTTAAAGAAAGAGTTGGACGTATCCTACAAATGCATGCCAATACTAGAAAAGAAATTTCAGAAGTATATACTGGTGAAATTGCTGCTTTAGTTGGTTTAAAAGATACTACAACTGCTGATACATTATGTGATGAAAAATCACCAGTTATCATGAATGGTATGGAATTCCCTCTACCAGTTATTGATGAAGCTGTTGAACCAAAATCTAAAGCTGATTTAGAAAAGATGGGTAACGCTTTACAAAAACTAGCTGAAGAAGATCCAACATTCAAATTTAAAACTGATCCAGAAACTGGACAAACAGTTATTTCTGGTATGGGTGAACTTCACTTAGATGTATATGTTGAAAGAATGAAGAGAGAATTTGGCGTAGAAGTAAATGTTGGTAGACCACAAGTTGCTTATAGAGAAACTATTCAAGCTGCTGGTGATTGTGAAGGTAAATACATTAAACAATCAGGTGGTAGAGGACAATACGGACACGTTTGGGTTAACTTTGAACCAAATCCTGGTAAGGGATATGAATTTGTTGACGCTGTTGTTGGTGGTGTAGTTCCTAGAGAATACATTCCAGTAACTGATAAGGGATTACAAGAAGCTTTAGCTGGTGGTGTTTTAGCTGGATACCCTATGGTAGATGTTAAAGCAACTCTACATGATGGTTCATACCATGACGTAGACTCATCAGAAATGGCATTCAAGATCGCTGCTTCATTAGCTGTTAAAGAAATGAAGAATAAATGTCAACCTGTTATTTTAGAACCAATCATGAAGGTATCTGTAACAGTTCCAGATGAATATATGGGTAATGTTATGGGTGACTTAACTTCAAGAAGAGGTAAACCACTTGGTCAAGAATCTAGAGGTAATGCTCTACAAATCCAAGCTATGGTTCCACTTGCTGAAATGTTTGGTTATGCTACTTCTTTAAGATCTAATACACAAGGTAGAGGTAACTTCGTAATGGAACTTGATCATTATGAACCAGTACCTAAATCAATTAGTGATGAAATCATAAAGAAAAATAGTGTAAATAATTAATATTTTGCTAAATAATACTTGCAAAATAAGCAAGTATTAGATAAAATAAGTTTGTATAAATTTAAGGAGGAAAATTTTTATGGCAAAAGAAAAGTTTGATAGAAGTAAACCACATTTAAATATTGGTACTATCGGTCATGTAGACCATGGTAAAACTACTTTAACTGCGGCTATCACAAGTATGTACTCTAAGGATCCTATGAGATATGATGAAATCGATAAGGCTCCAGAAGAAAGAGAAAGAGGTATTACAATTAATACTGCTCACGTAGAATACGAAACTGAAACTAGACACTATGCTCACGTTGACTGTCCAGGACATGCTGACTATGTTAAAAACATGATCACTGGTGCTGCTCAAATGGATGGTGCTATCTTAGTTGTATCTGCATCAGACGGTGTTATGCCTCAAACTAGTGAACATATCTTACTTGCTAGACAAGTAGGTGTTCCTAAAATTATCGTTTACATGAACAAAGTTGATCAAGTAGACGATCCAGAATTACTAGACTTAGTAGAAATGGAAATCAGAGAAAAATTAGGAGAATACGAATTTGACCCTGATTGTCCAATCATTAGAGGTTCAGCTCTAAAAGCTCTTGAAGGTGACACTTCAGAAATCGGACAAGGATCTATTAAGAAATTAATGGAAGCTTGCGATACATATTTTGATTTACCTGAAAGAGATTTAGATAAACCATTCTTAATGTCAATTGAAGACGTATTTACTATTTCAGGACGTGGTACAGTTGTTACTGGACGTGTTGAAAGAGGTGCTTTACATTTAAATGATGAAGTTGAAATCGTTGGATTAAAAGACACTAGAAAAACAGTTGTAACTGGAATCGAAATGTTTAGAAAAACATTAGATGAAGCTATGGCTGGTGACAATGCCGGAGTTTTACTTCGTGGTGTTGATAGAAATGATGTTGAAAGAGGACAAGTTCTTGCTAAACCAGGATCAGTTACTCCACATCATAAATTTGAAGGAAAAGTTTATGTTTTAACTGCTGATGAAGGTGGTAGACATACTCCATTCTTCTCAAATTATAGACCACAATTCTACTTCAGAACTACTGATGTTACTGGAGTTATCGAATTACCTGCTGGTGTAGAAATGGTTATGCCTGGTGATAATGTTGATATGACAGTTGAATTAATTGCTCCTATCGCATTAGAACAAGGAACTAAATTCTCTATCCGTGAAGGTGGTAGAACTGTTGGTGCTGGTACAGTTACTAAGATTTTAGACTAATATCAGTATAAACAAATAAATTAAGAAGAGTTTAACTCTTCTTTTTTTTGTTATAAAAAAATAACCACATAAGTGGTTATTTTATTTTGACTTCTTGAATAAATTTGTTGTACTTCTTAGGATCGAATACTAGGTCATATTCACCAATTGTTTCAACTACGGTTGGGTTAAATCCTAGAATAAAATCATTGAATCCTTTATATGGATTATTAATATTATTAGTATCACCACTAAATCCATTTAAATCCATATAGGTATAATTATATTTATAGTATTCTATTATCTTATAATATAAGAAGTCTTTTGGATTTAGTTTCTTATATCTATAGTTATATCCAGATACATATACTGTTATCATGTCTTTATATTTTATTACCATAGCTCCTGCGATTGGTTTTACTCTTTGTTTTGATAATCCTTTTGTTGCCATTACAATATCATCTTCTAAAGCTCTTAGTTCGTTATCGCTTTGTATTTTTTGACTAAGTATTTTATCTGTGGCATTAAATGCTATTTTGTTAACTATTCTTTGATTCTTTTCTTGCACTTCTTCATATTTTTCTCTTGTGTTTATTAAGAATTCTTCAAAGTCCACATTTATTTTAAATACATCAATCATATTAGATAAATATAGGGCTTTAAATAGATTTTCATAGTGACTTAAAGGTCTTTTTGTTTTATTTTTAAAGAATGGATATATTTCATTTAAATGATAATAATCTATCTTTTCTATAGATAAACCTTTGCGGTATGATTTTCTTATTTTATTTCGTACATTTTTATCTAAATTAGCATATTTAAATTCTTTTAAGTTAATAATTGGAGTAAATGCTGGTACTTTGGATTCAAAGTTTTTATTTCTTATTAATTCTTGAAATTTAGCATTTCTTAAATTCATTATTATTTGAGCATTATTATTATATAAATATCTATTATTATTTTTATCATATTTAGATATAAATATGTTAGGGTTTATTTTAATAAAAGTTATTTTATAATTTTTATAAAATTCATATAGTAATTGATTAAATGCTTTAAGTAAATCTAGATTTGTATAATCAATTAAGAAACCTCTTGGAGCATATCCATATGTGTATTTATTTATTTTTTTAAATAGTATTAGAGAAGCTGCTATAATTGTTCCATTTGAGTCTTTTAGACCAATTAAATCATAAGTATAACCTTCAAGCTCTTTATATTTAGCATATTGTAAAGTTTGGTTATATGATGTTAATGGATGGTTAAAAGTGAAACTTTGAAATTCTTGTGTTGTTAGTCTTTCAATATACATATTTATGCTCCTTTCTACATAGAAGATTATATTCTATCACAACACATAAAAAAAGTCTAATATATTGACTTTTAGACATAAAAATTGTATCCTTATAATAGGAGAGTGAAGATATGAAAGATATAAAAAAGAACTTTAATTATATTACTATTGGAGCTATGATACTTGATGTTGTATTTATTGTATTAGGTATGTTTTTAATAGCTAATCCTACTGTTGGTTTAAATTCAGCATTAATGCTAATAGGTATTATTTTATTAGTTAGTGGGTTATATTCTATTGTTAAATATAGTATTAATAATAAGAATATATTTAAATTTGAATTAATATATGGTGTTGCTAGTATTGTAATTGGTTTAATTGCATTATTTAAACCATTTGCTATTGCTAATTTAATTACTGTTTTAGCAGGATTCTGGTTAATTGTTTCATCTATATTTAAATTTGCTATTTCGGTTGAATTAAAGAATTTAAATATTAGTTCATGGACATTTGATATGGGATTATCAGTATTAACTTTATTTTTAGGTCTTATGTTAGTAATTAATCCTTTTAGTGGATATATTATATTATCTACTTATGCTGCTATTATGATAATTATGTATGCTGCTAGTGATTTAGTTGAGCAAATATTTATTAGAAGAAGAGCAAATAAAATTTTAAAATATTTAAGTAAATAAAGTGTAATGTTACACTTTTTTTATTTTTTCTTTTATTATTTAGTTGTATAATTATAATAGGTGATTAGATATGATAATTAAAGATATTTTTGCTCATGAAATATTAGATTCAAGGGGTAATCCAACTGTTGAAACTACTGTTAGGTTAGAAAATGGTGTTATTGCTACTGCCAGTGTTCCTTCAGGTGCTTCAACTGGTGTTCATGAGGCTTTAGAGTTAAGAGATAAAGATGAAAAAAGATATCATGGACAAGGTGTTTTAAAGGCTGTTGAAAACGTTAATACAGTTATTAAAAATGCTTTAGTAGGTAAACCAATTGAACAAAATAAAATTGATAATTTATTATTAAAATTAGATGGTACTGAATTTAAAACTAATTTAGGTGCTAATGCTATATTAAGTGTATCGTTAGCTTGTTTAAAGGCTGGTGCTATGGCTCATAATAAGGAATTGTATGAATATGTTTCTACTGGTAGAGTTACTATGCCAATTCCAATGATGAATATTATTAATGGTGGAAAACATGCTGATAGTGGTTTAGATATTCAAGAGTTTATGATTGTTCCTGTTGTTAAAGAATTTAAAGAAAGATTAAGAGCAGGATCTGAAATATTCCATACTTTAAAGGGAATTTTAAAAGCTATGAAATTAAATGTAAGTGTTGGAGATGAAGGTGGATTTGCTCCAAGACTTGATTCAAATGAACAAGCTATTGCATTAATAGTTGATGCGATTGAAAAGAGTGGATATGTTCCAGGTAAAGATGTATTTGTTGCACTAGATTGTGCTGCTACATCTATGTATGATGAAGTAAGTCAAAAGTATACTTTAGATGGAAAACAAGTTACTGCTGAAGAATTAGCAAATTATTATGTTTATTTAACTGAAAAATATCCAATAATTAGTATTGAAGATCCTTTCTTTGAAGAAGATTTTAAATCATTTGAAACTTTAACTACTAAGTTAGGTGATAAGATTATGCTTGTTGGTGATGATTATTTTGTTACTAATAAAGAATTCTTAAAAAAGGGTATTGAAATGGGTGCTGGTAATGCAGTATTACTTAAAGCAAATCAAATTGGTACTATAACTGAAATGATTGAAACTATAATGCTTGCTAAGAAAAATAATTATAAAATGGTTATCTCACATAGAAGTGGTGAAACAATGGATACATTTATTTCTGATTTAGCTGTTGGTTTAGCTATTCCATATATTAAAGCTGGTTCTTTATCAAGAGGTGAAAGAATTGCTAAGTATAATAGACTAGTAACTATTGAAGAAAATTTAAAAAAATAAAAAAAATACAACTTTTGAAAAGTTGTATCTTTTTTTTATACAGTTATTTAATTTTTGCCTTAGACAATAATTAAATTATTGTCGATTTTTTTTATTCAATAATTGAATTATTGCTTTTTGACAGTAATTTTTAATTATGTTATATAAAACAAGACGCACCTAATATAGGTGAAAATCAGTGTGCATGTGCCTTTCTTATCGAAAGGAGGGATGTTTATGACTAGAAAAGTCTATTCAATAATCATCTTATTAATTGTAATCATAATCATACTTCTTTGTAAGTAGTTATTTTTATAAATAAAAATTGCACTAACTGATTTTAACCTAAAGGGGGTTTTGGTCAGTTAGTGCATTACCACAAACAATGGCACATGCACACTGATACAGCTTATATCAGGTGTGTCCATACTTAATTTATAACATAGTTTTATTTAATATTCAAGGGGGATTTATGACATTAAGTGATGAACAAAAAAGTATAATTGAAGATACATCTGATGTGTCTATGGTTATTGCAGGTGCTGGTTCTGGTAAGAGTTTTACAATGGTTAATAAAATTAAATATTTATTAGATAATAATATATTAAAAGAAAATGAGATATGTGCGATTACATATACTAATAAAGCTGTTGATAGTTTAAAAAATAAAATATATGATTTAACTAATAAAAATATAGATGTATTTACTTTTCATAAATTATCTTTAAATATACTAGATAGAGCTAATATTAGTTATGAAATAGTTAGTGATGAATACTTTGATAAGTTAATAGATGAATATTTCAATACAAATTGTTTTGGTAATGAAATATTAATTAA